>JBNMGK010000041.1:0-13208 GCA_050872205.1 Enterocloster sp. | reverse complement strand
TGTGAGCCTGCATCCTGGCAGCTTTTCCGGGAATACCCCTTATATTACAGATGTTTGGAACTTATGTGGCAGCGGCAGCGTTAATGGCTGCAGTGGCATACGGTATAAGAAGCAGAAAAGAACTTCTGCGGGCTATGGGCGGGATCTACCTGATATCTGTAGTCCTTGGAGGCGTTATGCTGGCCCTTGCAGAGAGTACTCCTGCCAGAGCGCTTACAGAAAGGATGCCGGAAAGCTTTTTAATACGTCTGTTTCTGGCAGCCGGCGGTATATGTTTTTGCATGTGGCTTTCCCAGGTTTTGCGCCTTTCTGGCATCAGAAAGGAAGAAAGCAGGTATTTAAGAAATGTTACCCTGTTTTATGCAGGGCAGACAATAAGGGCAAAGGGACTGATCGATACCGGGAACCACCTGAAGGCGCCTGAAAGCGGCCTGCCGGTCCACGTAGCCACTGTGGGATTGATGAAACGGCTCTGTCCGGCGGTAAACGGTGTGATGTATGTACCTTATCAGTGTGTAGGCAGCAGCGGTATCCTTCCGGCTGTCAGGATTGATGAAATGAAAGTGGAAGGGGAGAAAGGCAGCTTTGTGATACCGAAGCCCTGGATCGCCATAACAAAAGGGAATTTGTCCCCCAATAATGAATATGAAGTCCTGATACAAAAGAGTGATGAAGGGATGCAATTGTAGGAGGAATGAATATGATGATAAAAGTGTCTGTACCAAATCGTTTTCAGTTAAAGACTGTTTCCAGGTTCAGGACGGTTCTTATGCCGGGACAGGGAGAGGTGCATTATATAGGAGGAGCCGATATTCTGCCGCCGCCTTTAGACGGAAAAGAAGAGGGGAAGATGATCGCTCTTTTGGGAACGGAAGAGGACGGGAAAGCCCGTTCTGCCCTGATCGAGCACAATCTGCGTCTGGTGGTGTATATTGCAAAGAAATTTGACAATACCAGCGTTGGTGTAGAAGATCTGATCTCTATTGGAACCATTGGGCTGATCAAGGCCATTAATACCTTTAAGGCAGATAAGAATATCAAGCTTGCTACCTACGCATCCCGGTGTATTGAAAATGAGATCCTTATGTATCTGAGAAGAAATAATAAGACAAAGCTGGAGGTTTCCATTGATGAGCCTTTAAATGTAGACTGGGATGGAAATGAGCTTCTGCTGTCAGATATTCTTGGTACAGATGAAGATGTGATCTATCACGGGATTGAAGATGAGATTGAGAAAAATCTTTTAAATACTGCCATCAGCCGTCTGGCGCCAAGGGAGCGCAGGATCGTGGAACTGCGTTACGGTCTTACAAGTGCAGACGGGGAGGAAATGACCCAGAAAGAGGTGGCAGATCTAATGGGAATATCCCAGTCTTACATATCAAGGCTTGAAAAGAAGATCATGAAGCGGCTGAAAAAAGAGATCGTCCGGTTTGAATAAGAAATCAGTCCCTGAAATATAAGAAAATGAGAGTGCAGAACGGCGGAAAATGGCTGGGTCTGCACTTTGTTTTTATACGGAGTGTATAAAATGTGTTAAAAAAGCTGTGAATAAAATATCAATTCTTGCATTTGTGGCAAAAAGTGCTACAATTCTACAATGCACGGAAAAAAGTGCAATTGTCCTTCTGGCATAGGGGGCTATAAGGGCAATTCGGGAGGGAAATATCAAAAGAATATAGATATACAGATAGGAGGAAATTATTGTGAAAAAGATCGTTTCGCTGCTGGAAACCATAGCACTTTTCCTTATGGCATTTCCAATGACAGCGTGGGCGGCCGAAGGGTCAGCTGAAAGTATTTCACCGGTATTTTGCATTCCTTTTGCAGGTTTGCTTCTTTGCGTGGCTGTACTGCCTTTGGTAAAGGCAGAATGGTGGGAAAGCCACCAGCCTCATGCAGTGGTATTCTGGTCACTGTTGTTTATTATTCCTTTTGCCATTTTCTTTGGAGCAGGAGAAGCAGCAGAAAAAGTATTAGAATGTATTATTGATGATTATCTTACATTTATTGTATTATTATTTGGCCTGTTCTGTGTAGCAGGTAATATTACACTGGAAGGAGACCTGGCAGGTTCTCCGAGGATCAACGTGGGACTTCTGCTTTTAGGAACTATGCTTTCCAGCTGGGTAGGAACCACCGGCGCCAGTATGCTTATGGTGCGTCCTGTGATCAAGATGAATGCCTGGAGAAAACGCAGAAGCCACATTATGGTATTCTTTATCTTTTTGATCTCCAATATTGGCGGCTGTCTTACACCCATCGGTGATCCGCCTCTGTTAATGGGATTTATGCGCGGGGTTCCATTTTTCTGGAGCCTGCATCTGCTGCCTGTGCTTATCTTTAATGTAGTGGTCCTTCTTACTGTATTCTATTTCCTGGACCGCAGAGCCTACAGAAAAGATATTGCAGAAGGAAGAAAACCAGATATCAGCAAACCAGGTACAGAGGTACATATTTTAGGCCTTCACAATCTGATCTTTCTGGTAATGATCGTGGTTGCTGTTATTTTAAGCGGAACCTTACCGGGAATGGCTGCATTTCAGGATGTAAACGGAGCTGTAAAGGGCATTCCGGTATTTGGGGATGTAAAGCTTACTTATCCTGCACTGATCGAAGTGGTTATTATCCTTGCAGCAGCATTTTTATCCTTTAAAACCACCAATGTAGAGATCCGCCGTAAGAACCACTTTACCTGGGGAGCAATCAAAGAGGTTGCAGTGCTGTTTATCGGTATTTTTATCACCATGCAGCCAGCTCTTATGATCTTAAAGGCAAAGGGCGCAGAGCTTGGTATTACAGAACCTTTCCAGATGTTCTGGGCAACTGGTTTTCTGTCAAGCTTTCTGGACAATACACCTACTTATCTGGTATTCCTTACAACAGCCGGTTCCCTGGGCTTTACAGAGGGAATGCAGACCATCCTTGGAACAGTGCCCATTGCTATGCTGGAGGCGATCTCCTGCGGTGCTGTATTTATGGGAGCCAATACCTATATTGGAAATGCGCCAAACTTTATGGTAAAAGCCATCTCCGACGAAAACGGTATCAAGATGCCCTCTTTCTTTGGATATCTGCTGTGGTCCATTTCATTTTTAGTTCCGGTCTTTTTACTGGACATGTTAGTATTCTTTTTATAAGGAGGGGAACGTATCATGGAATATACGAAGGAAAATCTCCGGGAACTTGCGGAGAGCATCTACGATCTGGATGCAGAAGTTTATGCCCAGTTAGGTTCTTCTCTGGGCCGTGTTTTTAACCGTGACCGTGAAGGCTGCGTCAATGATATGGTACAGCTGATGTTAAGGAAGGACTCCCACCAGCTTCGCAGTGAGCTGGCGCTGATCAGCAATATGGCACGTACCATTGAGGATAAAGAGACAAGATCCATGATCATGACGGAATACAACCGTATTTTAATGGATGTAATAGCACTGCCAACCAGCTTTGCAAGCGGGGATATCCTGGATGCAAAGGCAGCAGGCTTAAATGCCCTGCAGTTTAAGGCACGTTTCGGAAAGGATAATCACAGGATCATCTGCATCAGCCGTACTTACGGCTGCGGCGGCAATGAAATTGGTTTTATGCTGGCAGATAAGTTAAAGATCAATTATTACGATGCAGAGATCTTCTCTGCTGTATTAAAACGCCTTCAGGCAGAGCAGGATGAAAGAATTAAGGACAGCAGTGCTTATCCAGATAAGGCAAACCTGGAAGCAGCTTTTGCAGCGCCTAAGAGAATGACCCTAAGAGATCGGGCAAGACAGTTCAGCCGTTATCATGGCCTGTCCAAGAGAGATGCCGTATTTTTCAACCAGAGCGATTTGATCTGTGAGATGGCGAAAAAAGAAGATTTTATTGTTATGGGCCGTTGCGCAGATGTGATCCTTACCAATAACCATATTCCGCACATCAGCATTTTCATTACAGCGCCTTTTGCCCGGCGTGTACAGCGTGTAATGGAAATGCATCCAGATTATACAGAAAAGAAAGTGAAACACCTGTTGAAGCAGTTAGACAGCCAGCATGAAGATTATTACCGCTTCTATACTGGCCGCAAATGGGGCAATGCAGATAATTACGATCTGTGCATCAACAGTTCTGCATATGGAATTGAGGGTTCTGTAGATTTCATTTTAAGGATGTTAAAAAGTTCGCAGCAGCAGGAAGCCTGATCTTACGGCTTCCTGCAGCAAAAAATATAGATCCTGATCATCTGGACAAATTCTTGGACAGAGGTGGCAGCAGAGAGACCACATATCAGGCCAGATAGGTACGCATGGAGCGAAGGGCATTTTTTTCAAGCCTTGACACCTGGGCCTGGCTGATGTGGATCTCCTGGGCTACCTCTGTCTGCGTTTTGCCTTCAAAAAAGCGCATGTCGATAATGAGGCGTTCCCTGTCAGGAAGCCGTTTCATGGCCTCTAAAAGAGAAAGGTCCTCCACCCAGTTTTCTTCCCGGTTCTTCTTGTCACTGATCTGATCCATTACATAAAGGGGATCACCACCGTCTGTAAAAACCGGCTCATAGAGACTGACCGGTGTCTGTATGGCATCTAAAGCATAGGTGATATCTTCGCCGGAAATGCCGATCTCATCTGCAATCTCTAAAAGTGTAGGTTCTTTTGCGTGAAGCCTTGTAAGCTGTTCTCTGGCGCAAAGGGCTTTGTAGGCAGTATCACGTAAAGAACGGCTTACACGGATGGCATTATTATCCCTCAGATACCGTCTTACCTCCCCTAAGATCATTGGAACAGCATAAGTAGAAAATTTAACATTCTGTGTAATATCAAAATTGTCAATGGCTTTGATCAGGCCGATGCACCCGATCTGGAACAGGTCATCTAAATTTTCCTGACTGCCGGAAAAACGCTGGATCACACTTAAGACCAGTCGCAGATTTCCCTTGATATATCGTTCCCTGGCATCCTTATCCCCTTTTAGTATCTTTAAAAACAGTTCTTCTTTTTCTTCGCTGCTAAGAAGCGGCAGCTTTGATGTATTCACTCCGCAGATCTCAACTTTATAGCCGGACATATTTTCCTCTACCTCCGTTATGATAGCTTCCATGAAAAACGCTGTTATAACGGAATGATGTACGGAATGAGGGAATTTTATACCTGGAAAATATAAATTGAACTATCAGGGCTTAGAAGTTATAATGATAAATGGAGAGAAAATATCGTCTGTAAAGGGTTGTCACAGGCGGAAAAAGGACAAGGAGAAGTGTGTTTTATGATATTGATCGCATGTATCGATGATAATAAAGGCATGATGTTTAATCATCGCCGCCAGAGCCAGGACAGAGTGCTGCGCCAGCATATTCTGGATATGGTGGGGGATGCTAAATTGTGGATGAATGAGTACAGCGCAAAGCTGTTTGCAAAAGATCATGCTGGGCTGCTGCAGGAATGCATTCAAGTAGATGAAGATTTTCTGAAAAAGGCTTCTAAAGGAGAGTATTGTTTTGTAGAAGACGCAGACTGCAGTGTGGACCTGTTTCCAGATACGGAGCATGTTGAGGCAGTTGTATTGTATAAATGGAACCGTATTTATCCGGCAGACCGGTATTTTGCCATGGATCTGTCAGACTGGAAAATGATGGAAACTACAGAATTTCCAGGTTCTTCCCATGAAAAGATAACAGAAGAGAGGTACGAAAGATGAGAAAAATAAAATATTGGGTTCTAGGGCTGGCGGCAGCTGTTTCCTTTATGGTCACGGCCTGCGGACAGGCACCGGCTTCTAATGCGGCTGAAACTGTAAAAGAGACAACGGGAGCTGCTGTGGAAAGTGTGGTTGTAGAGACTGTACAGACTCCCAAAGCGGCAGCCGCCCAGACAAAAAAGATCAGCAGTAGTTTTGAACTGTCAGCGGTTCCAGCCTATTCGGGACAGCCGTACATCGCAGTCAATGATAATGTGCCCTATTTTTCTGATTCTGATCTGACAGCAGTTTCTTTTGAGGATTATGGGGATCTGGATGCATTAGGGCGCTGCAGTGTGGCCTATGCTTCTGTAGGAACAGATACCATGCCTACAGAAAAAAGAGGAAATATCGGCCAGGTAAAGCCAACTGGCTGGCATACGACCAAATATGATTTTGTAGATGGAAAATATCTGTACAACCGGTGCCACCTGATCGGGTATCAGCTGACAGCAGAAAACGCCAACGAAAAAAACCTGATCACAGGAACCAGATACTTAAATGTCCAGGGAATGCTGCCTTTTGAAAATATGACAGCCGACTATGTAAAAGAAACAGGAAACCATGTTTTATACCGTGTAACACCTGTTTTTGAAGGAGATAACCTGGTGGCAGACGGTGTGCTTATGGAGGCAGAGTCAGTAGAAGATCAGGGAGAAGGCGTTGAGTTCTGCGTATTCGTCTACAATGTACAGCCGGGAGTTGCCATTGACTATGCCACTGGTGACAGCTGGTTAGACGAAAATGGCACAGGAAGCCAGACTGCTGCAAAAGAGACCAAAACCGTAGTGGAGACAGAAATCCAGGCAGAAAAACAGACCCAGGCTGAAACCACCCAGGCACCAGCCAAAGAGACCTCCACCTATATCCTGAACACCAATTCCAAAAAATTCCATAAACCAGGCTGTTCAGCTGCAGCACAGATGAAGGAGTCAAACAAAGCGGAATTTACAGGAACCAGGGATGAAGTGATCGCCAAAGGATATGATCCTTGCAAGAAATGTAATCCGTAGGAGTAATTCATAGAAAAACCGGGATACAAAGAAAATATAAAAATCAGAAATTGAATACACTCAGCATAACACAGGTGCGGGGAGAATTCAATAGAAAAAACAGATAAACAAAAAATTGTCACAGGATATGATAACAGGAGCGGTAGAAATACCGCTCCTGCTGTGTTTTACTGTGTATTCTTTCTATAAAGGATCAGAAGTCCCTTTAACAGCAATGCATCGTCATAGATGATCTTATGTCTGCAAAGAGGTGTGATAAAACGTGCCAGACCGCCGGTTGCGATCACAGAAGGTGTCTCGCCCAGTTCGTTTTCCATACGGTCTAAGATGCCATCGATCATATCTACATTGCTGAAAACAATACCGGCTCTCATACAGTCGATGGTGTTCTTTCCGATGACCTTATTTGGTACTTCCAGACTGATGTAAGGAAGCTGGGCTGTTTTGCCGCTTAAGGAGTTTAAGGAAACACGCAGTCCAGGTAAAATGACACCGCCTATGTAATTGCCCTTTTTATCAGCAACACTTAGAGTGGTGGCAGTTCCCATGTCGATCACGACCAGTGGAAGAGGATGTTCATGAATAGCAGCTACTACGTCTACGATCATATCGCTTCCTACGCTTTTTGGGTTGTCCATAAGGATGTTCATGCCGGTTTTCATGCCGGATCCAACTAACAGAGGGCGGATGCCTACTGCCTTTTCTACAGCGTTTAAAATAGTTGTATTTAAAGGCGGAACAACAGAAGAAAGGATAGCACCTTCTATGTCGGATAACTGGATGTGGTGCATTTCCAGGATATTTTTAAAGTGAATGGCATACTCTGTATCTGTGCGGCCCTGGTCTGTGGTCACACGTTCAATGAAATAGGTCTCTTTTTCGTCAATACCTCCCAGTACAATGTTGGTATTGCCCATATCAATGGCTAAAATCATGAGGGGGAACTCCTTTCAAATACATGAAATGTGTGTTATGATTGTATCACACAAAAATAAGAAACACAACCGGAGGAACCCTTATGTTAAAAGGAAAAACAATACTCCTTGGAGTGACCGGCAGCATTGCCGCATATAAGATCGCCTATCTGGCAAGCGCCCTGGTAAAAGCAGGAGCAAAAGTCCATGTACTTATGACGAAAAATGCCACCAATTTTATCAATCCGATCACCTTTGAGACCTTAACTGGAAATAAATGCCTCATCGATACCTTTGACCGGAATTTCCAGTTCAGTGTAGAACATGTGTCTCTGGCAAAAGAAGCAGATATTTTTATGGTAGCCCCTGCTTCTGCCAATGTGATCGGTAAACTGGCCCATGGTATTGCAGACGATATGCTGACTACCACCTTCATGGCATGTACCTGTCCAAAGATCATCTCACCGGCTATGAACACACGTATGTATGAAAATCCTATTACTCAGGATAATTTAAAGATCTTAGAGCATTATGGGATGGAAGTAATCCGTCCTGCAAGTGGATATTTAGCCTGCGGCGATACAGGAGCAGGCAAGATGCCGGAACCGGAAACATTATTTGAATATATCCTGCGCACAGTAGGATACCCAAAAGATATGGTTGGAAAGAAGGTTCTCATCACAGCCGGACCGACCAGAGAAGCTATTGACCCGGTGCGCTATATCACCAATCATTCTACTGGAAAAATGGGTTATGCCATTGCAAAGGCAGCGGCCTGCAGAGGGGCAGAGGTTACGTTAGTAACGGGACCTGTGGCTATAAAACCGCCTATGTTTGTAAAGGTAGTTCCTGTTGAAAGTGCAGAAGATATGTTCCAGGCAGTGACCAGTGCGGCACCGCAGCAGGATATTATTATCAAGGCAGCAGCAGTAGCAGATTACCGTCCGTCTGTAGTAGGACAGGACAAGATCAAGAAAACCGACGGGGACATGTCCATTTCCTTAGAGCGGACCAAAGATATCCTTGGCTGGCTGGGACAGCACAGAACACCGGGACAGTTTTTATGCGGCTTTTCCATGGAAACAAGGGATATGCTGGAGAATTCCAGAGCTAAGCTTGCCCGCAAGAACCTGGATATGATCGTTGCAAATAACTTGAAAGTAGAAGGAGCAGGTTTTGGCACAGATACCAATGTAGTGACCATTATCACAAAGGACAGTGAAAAAGAGCTGCCAAAGATGAGCAAAGAGCAGGTAGCTGACGAATTGCTGACACAGATTCTTGACTTTAGTGCCAAGGCATAATAGAATAGTAAGTTAGGTGTACAATATCACTATTAAAACAGTAAGAACGTTAGCAAGAACGGAGGAAAGACCATTGTCACAGACAAATGATCAGATAACAGAACAGATAAAGAACCGCAGAACCTTTGCCATTATTTCCCACCCTGATGCAGGTAAGACTACCTTAACAGAGAAGTTCCTTCTCTACGGAGGTGCTATCAACCTGGCAGGTACTGTAAAGGGAAGAAAGGCTGCAAAGCATGCAGTTTCCGACTGGATGGAGATTGAGAAGGAGAGAGGTATTTCCGTTACTTCTTCTGCCATGCAGTTTAATTACGAAGGCTTTTGTATTAACATCCTGGATACGCCAGGACACCAGGATTTCTCAGAGGATACTTATCGTACCCTGATGGCGGCAGACTCCGCTGTCATGGTTATTGACGGATCCAAGGGCGTTGAGGCGCAGACCATTAAGCTGTTTAAGGTTTGTGTTATGCGCCATATCCCGATCTTTACATTTATCAACAAATTTGACCGTGAAGCAAGAGATCCATATGAACTGTTGGACGAGATCGAAGACGTTTTAGGGATCCGTACCTGTCCGGTAAACTGGCCTATCGGCTGCGGAAAGAATTTTAAGGGCGTATATGACCGCTTTACAAAGAAGGTAACTACCTTTACCGCTGCACAGGGCGGTGCAAAAGAAGTTGCTACCCAGGAATTTGACGCAGAGACAGATGATGTAGAAAGCATTATCGGCTTCCAGTATCATAAACAGTTATTAGATGATATTGAATTATTAGACGGCGCCAGTGATGAGCTGGATATGGACCGTGTACAGAAGGGTGATCTTTCTCCTGTATTCTTTGGCTCTGCTCTGACCAACTTCGGTGTTGAAACTTTCCTGGAGCATTTCCTGAAAATGACCACACCGCCGCTGCCAAGAAAAACACTGACTGGTGTGGTAGATCCATTTAATAAGGATTTCTCCGCATTTGTATTTAAGATCCAGGCGAACATGAACAAGGCCCACAGAGACAGAATTGCATTTATGCGTATTGTTTCCGGCAAGTTTGAGGCTGGTATGGAAGTAAATCATGTTCAGGGCGGTAAAAAGATCCGCCTGACCCAGCCGCAGCAGCTGATGGCCCAGGACCGTAAGATCGTAGAAGAAGCCTATGCCGGTGATATTATCGGTGTATTTGATCCAGGTATTTTCTCCATTGGTGATACTCTCTGCGCTTCCAATGAAAAGTTTGAATTTGAGGGCATCCCTACTTTCGCACCGGAGCATTTTGCAAGAGTGCGCCAGGTAGATACCATGAAGCGTAAGCAGTTCATCAAGGGTGTAAACCAGATCGCCCAGGAAGGTGCTATCCAGATCTTCCAGGAGTTTAATACCGGTATGGAAGAGATCATCGTAGGCGTTGTAGGCGTACTTCAGTTTGAAGTCCTTACCTATCGTTTACAGAATGAGTACAATGTAGAAGTTATTTTAGAGAAGCTTCCGTATGAACATATCCGCTGGGTAGAAAATCCACAGGAAGTAGATGTGGCACGTATCCAGGGAACATCTGATATGAAGCGTATTAAAGACTTAAAGGATAACCCGCTGCTTCTGTTTATCAACAGCTGGAGCGTTGGCATGGTCCTTGAAAGAAATCCAGGTCTTAAATTAAGCGAGTTTGGTAATAACTAAACATAAATCTGAAAGCATATTTGCATATTTAAGGAGGTTTTACAAAATGAGCAGGATCGATGTAGTAAGAGCAGCAATGGTACAGGCAATGAAGGCAAAGGATAAGGCAAGAAAGGATTCCCTTTCCATGTTATTATCCGCTTTAAAGAACGCAGAGATCGACAAGAGAGAGCCCCTTACAGAGGCAGAAGAGGATGCTATTGTTAAAAAGGAGATCCGTCAGACACAGGAGACTTATGACATGGCTCCCGCTGACAGAGATGATATCCGTGAAGAGGCAGGGGCACGTCTGGCTGTTTACAAGGAATTTGCACCGGAAGATATGTCTGTAGACCAGATCAAAGAAGTGATCGCAGGTGTGTTAAAAGAGCTGGGAATTGAAAATCCTACACCAAAGGATAAAGGCGCTATTATGAAGGTGCTGATGCCAAAGGTAAAGGGAAAAGCAGACGGCAAGGTAGTAAACGAAACTCTGGGCGCTATGCTGAAATAACAGAATAAATGAGAAATAGTTCGGCCATGCACATGTCATGGCTGAATTGTTATAAAAAGAACAGGAGAAGGTTATGTACAGAAAAGAAATCGAAGAATATATTGATTCCCATAAGGACCAGATGATCCAGGACATCTGCACTCTTTGCCGGATCAACAGCGAAAAGATGCCTTATACAGAGGGAAAGCCTTTTGGTGAAGGCCCATTTGAGGCATTACAGGCAGCTCTTACCATGATGGAAAATTATGGTTTTTCTGTTCGCAATTACGATAATTATGTGGGGACTGCAGACTTAAATGATAAGGAGGCACAGCTGGATATCCTGGCACATCTGGATGTAGTTCCGGCAGGTGAAGGCTGGACTGTAACAGAACCCTTTAACCCGGTAGTAAAAGACGGAAAGCTTTATGGCCGCGGTACTGCAGATGATAAGGGACCGGCGATCGCAGCTCTTTATGCAATGCGTGCAGTAAAGGAATTAGGGATTCCTGTAAAGAAAAATGTACGTCTTATTTTAGGCACAGATGAAGAGTGCGGAAGCTCTGACATTGCTGTTTACTACAAGCAGGAAAAGGAAGCTCCTATGACATTTTCACCAGATGCAGAGTTCCCTGTGATCAATGTAGAAAGAGGACGTCTTCCAGGTCATTTTGTTGCTTCTTTTGAAAAGTCTGATGCTATGCCAAAGCTGGTTAAGATCGATGCAGGTCTTAAGAGCAACGTAGTTCCGGGAAAGGCAAAAGCAGTAGTAGCAGGTGTAGATGATTCTGTATTAAAGGAAACAGCTGCTGCTGTTACAAAAGAAACAGAGGTTACATTTACCTTTACAGGCTGTGAAGAAGGAGTTCTGATCACAGCAGAAGGAGAAGGTGCTCATGCATCCACTCCAGAAGAAGGAAAAAATGCGTTAACAGCGCTGTTGGCGTTCATCGTCAGACTGCCTCTTGCTTCCTGCCCACAGATGGATGCAGTTAAGAGTCTTGTAAAGCTGTTCCCACATGGAGATACCCGTGGAAAGGCAGTTGGCATTGCCATGAGCGATGAGGTTTCCGGCGAACTGACTCTGGCCTTTGATATGCTCCAGGTGGATGCAGAACATTTAGATGGTGTATTTGACTGCCGCGCTCCGATCTGTGCAAATGACGAAAATGCATTAAAGGTAGCAAAGGCGCATATGGCAGAGGAAGGCATTGAACTGCTGACTGAGCATATGAGAGAACCGCATCATGTAGACGGCAATTCCCATTTTGTACGTACTCTGTTAAAGGCATATGAAGAGTATACAGGCTTAAAGGGCAGCTGCCAGTATACAGGTGGCGGCACCTATGTACATGACCTGAAAAATGGCGTTGCATTTGGCTGCTCTATGCCTGGAACAGATAACCGTATGCATGGCGCAGATGAATTTGCAGTAGTAAAAGAACTGGTTGACAGTGCAAAGATTTTTGCACAGGTTATTGTGGATCTGTGCTGCTAAAGTATAAACTTTAAGAATCTTGCCCGCGTATCCAACCCGTGGGCAAGGTTCTTTTTTTGTACTTTCTTCCATATATTGATCAATAAGAGGAAAAAGGGGCCGATTCCTATTAGAATCTATGATCTGAAGCAAAAGGAAGTTATCAACGTAAAAGACTGTGTCCGTTTAGGCTATGTGGGAGATGTGGAGTTTGATGAGAAAACAGGCTGTATCACAGCATTGGTAGTGCCGGGACCTGGCTGCATCTGTGGATTTTTAGGATGAGAAAAGGAATATGTGATCCCATTTTGCGATGTATGTCAGATTGGGAGTGATATTATTCTGGTAAGCTTTAAAGAGAAGGAAAAAGAAAAACCAGATAAAAAATGTTAAAAACCCCATAAATGAGGAGTGGCCGGCAGGTTTTCACCCACCGGCCGCTTTGTGAGAAAAAGTTGTATGAAAAGCATTCGCTTTTAACGTTAATTAATATACTGAAAAAATGTGAGAAAAATTTGTGCAAAATGTGAAGATTGTGTGAACACATATAGGATCGAAAAAGATCCATTAACTGTTCTCATGTAATATGTCCAGTACAGAACGAAGCTTTAACGCATCCACCTGTCCTGGAGCAGAAACCTTTC
>JBNMGK010000004.1:0-28361 GCA_050872205.1 Enterocloster sp. | reverse complement strand
ACATCAGCATCCAACACAGACTTTAACCGACCTTATGACTATCCGGTCCTTAAAGGGTCGTCTGGACAACTTAACCATCGGCCTGTGCGGCGACTTAAAGTTTGGCCGTACTGTTCACTCCCTGATCAACGCCATGGTCCGTTATCCAGGTGTAAAATTTGTTCTCATCTCCCCGCCTGAGCTTCGTATCCCTGACAGCATCCGTGAGGACGTTCTGATCGCTAACAATATTCCATTTGAGGAAATTGGAAGTCTGGATGATGCTATCGGTACTCTGGATATTCTGTATATGACCCGTGTACAGAAAGAGCGTTTCTTCAACGAAGAAGATTACATCCGCTTAAAAGACTGCTATATCTTAGATAAGAAGAGAATGGCAATGGCAAAGGATGATATGTTCGTTCTCCATCCACTTCCACGAGTAAATGAGATCTCTGTAGAAGTAGATGATGACCCGAGAGCTGCTTACTTCAGACAGGCACAGTACGGCGTATATGTTCGTATGGCTCTGATCATGACATTACTGGAGGTAGAAAAGCCATGTTAAATATCAGCGGATTAAAAGAAGGAATCGTACTTGACCACATTGAGGCTGGAAAGAGCCTTGATATCTACTACCACTTAGGTCTTGATAAATTAGACTGCCAGGTAGCTATCATTAAGAACGCACGAAGCAATAAAATGGGCCGCAAAGACATCATTAAGATCGAAGGAGGAATGGACCAGGTTGATCTGGATATCTTAGGATACATTGATCATACTATCACTGTTAATATCATCAAGGATGACCACATTGCAGAAAAGAAAGCATTAAAGCTTCCTAAGAAGATCACCAACGTGATCCACTGCAAGAATCCTCGCTGCATTACCTCTATTGAGCAGGAACTTCCTCATATCTTCTATCTCAGCGATGAGAAGACAGAGACATACCGCTGCCAGTACTGTGAAGAAAAGTACAGCGATTTCAAATAAGGTATGTAGTTACTCCCCCACCAGTTGGTGGGGGATTTTTTTGCATATGTAGCATAAAAAGACCAGACACATTTATCCGATCATCTATCCGAATAAACTGTCTGGTCTTTTACTATCTCTTTTATCTCTTACTTACGTTCTGGCACGATCTCGATCCAGTATCCGTCCGGATCTGTGATGAAATAAATGCCCATAGCCGGGTTTTCGTAGCAGATGCAGCCCATCTCTTCATGCTTTTTGTGGATACCATCATAGTCATCTACATGAAAAGCCAGATGGAATTCACATTCTCCCAGGTTATAAGGTTCTGTACGGTCCTTTAACCAGGTCAGCTCCAGTGTAAAGTCTGAAACTCCATCTCCCAAATAAACCAGCTTAAAAGAGCCATCAGAAGCGTCTTTTTCTCTTACCGGCTCCAGGCCTAATGCTTCTTTATAGAAAGCAAGGCTCTTATTAAGGTCTAATACATTAAAATTGAAGTGATTAAACTTGATCATCTAATATACACCTTTCTGTATCTACAAATATATCCCCTGAGATCCAGGGGATATACTGGCAATATCGTTATATTACTTATTTTTCTTTGGGATCATAGCTTCCATACCGCCCATGTAAGGTCTTAATACCTCTGGGATACGTACGGAACCGTCAGCCTGCAGATTGTTCTCTAAGAATGCGATCAGCATACGTGGCGGAGCTACTACCGTGTTATTTAAGGTATGAGCCAGGTACTTGGAACCATCTTCGCCCTGAACACGGATCTTTAAGCGGCGTGCCTGAGCATCACCTAAGTTGGAGCAGCTTCCTACTTCAAAGTACTTCTTCTGTCTTGGAGACCATGCTTCTACGTCACAGGACTTAACCTTTAAGTCAGCCAGGTCACCGGAGCAGCACTCTAAGGTTCTTACCGGGATATCCATGGAACGGAACAGATCTACGGTGTTCTGCCACAGCTTGTCATACCACATTGGGCTTTCTTCTGGCTTGCAGACAACGATCATTTCCTGCTTCTCAAACTGGTGGATACGGTATACACCTCTCTCCTCGATTCCGTGAGCGCCTTTCTCCTTACGGAAGCATGGAGAATAGCTGGTCAGTGTAAGAGGCAGCTGTGTTTCTGGAGTAATAGTATCAATAAACTTACCGATCATGGAGTGCTCGCTGGTACCGATCAGGTACAGGTCTTCTCCCTCGATCTTGTACATCATAGCGTCCATTTCAGCAAAGCTCATAACACCGGTTACTACGTTGCTGCGGATCATGAAAGGAGGTACGCAGTAAGTAAATCCACGATTGATCATGAAATCTCTTGCATATGCGATCACTGCGGAGTGCAGTCTTGCAATATCGCCCATTAAGTAGTAGAAACCATTTCCCGCTACTCTTCTTGCTGCATCTAAGTCGATGCCGTTGAAGCTTTCCATAATATCTGTATGATATGGGATCTCAAAATCAGGTACTACAGGCTCGCCGAAACGTTCAATTTCTACATTCTGGCTGTCATCTTTACCAATCGGTACGCTTGGATCGATGATATTAGGAATGGTCATCATGATCTTTAAGATCTTCTCGGAAAGTTCTGCTTCTTTTGCTTCTAATTCAGTCAGTCTTGCAGAGTTAGCGCTAACCTGTTTCTTAACCTCTTCTGCTTCTTCCTTCTTGCCCTGTCCCATAAGAGCACCGATCTGCTTGGACAGTTTGTTTCTGCTTGCTCTTAAATCATCTGCTTCTTTCTGGGTGGTGCGGCTCTCTGCATCTAATGCAATAACCTCATCTACCAGCGGCAGCTTGCTGTCCTGGAATTTATTTTTAATGTTCTGCTTTACGATGTCTGGATTTTCTCTGACAAACTTTAAATCTAACATGATACTCCTCCTGGATCTTCATTTCCTATTATATAGCGGTCATTTATACGGTCTGTATGCCATATTTCGCCAACTGCTATTGAGTATATAACATTTTGCCACGATTGAAAAGCCTTTTTTATGTTTAAACCTTTATTTTTCCACTATAGCGCACTAATTGCCCCATCAGTTCTTCAAAGCATACGCCATTTTCAACCGGTATCTGAAGCTCTTCGGAACGGCGGATGCAATTCTTTACAAAGTCCGCTGCAAGAGTAACTCCCTCTGTCAGGCTTCCGCCCCGGACACATACACCTGCCACTACAGAAGAAAATACATCCCCTGTGCCAGGACGTTCTGTACCGATCTTTTTGCGGCGGATATAGGCCATTTCTTTTCCCTTTTCTGCTACTGCATTGACCAGATACTGTCCCTCTCTCACGCCGGTGATCACAACACCACAAGGTCCCATAGCAAGAAGTTCTTCTGTAAGTTCTTTTATCTCTTTCCTGCTCCAGCCTTCTTTTTTATAGGGGTGATCTGTTAAAATGCAGGCTTCTGTAAGATTAGGGGTTAAAATGTCTGCCATTTCTGCCAGTTCTTTCATCTTCCTGCACATGGCTTCTGTATAGGTGGCGTAGGCTTCCCCATGATCTCCCATGATGGGGTCTACGATCACCTTTGTTTCCGGTCCCTTAAATTCGGTGATCATATTTTTGACGATCTGGATCTGGCGCTCAGAGCCTAAAAATCCGGAAACAATGCCGTCAAAGGATAATCCCAGTTCTTTCCATTTTTCAATATAAGGTTCCATTTTGTCGGTATAATCGTCAAAAAAATAAACCGGGAAACCTGTATGATTGGAAAGCACAGAGGTTGGTACCGGACAGCACTGGATCTTCAGCGCCGCTAAAACAGGCAGAGCCGCTGTAATAGAACAGCGGCCATAACCTGAAAGATCATTGATCATTGCGATTTTTTTCTGGTGGTATTGTGTCATTTGTCACTCCTGGATCTTATATATCACCACAAAACCGTGGCGATCATTATTTTAATTTTTCAAATAACCCGGAACGGATCAGAGCCGTTCTCACTGGAATATAAACCACAACAGATGCAATGGTGGATGTAACTGCGTTAATAGAGGTTGCTGCTACATTCCATGCAAGTGTCAGCTCTGCTGCAGGTTTTCCCATGATCCATAATTTGTAGTAATAACCTACTAACGGATCAAAGATCACATTAAATAACAGGCCGCATACTGCTGCTGCAATGGTAAAGCCTAATACTTTTTTGCTGTCTCTTGTTTCATTAATATGTCCAATGTGATGTGCTACCAGACCTGTGATCAGACCAATGCAAAGCTTTAAAATAAAAGTCTTTGGTGCATAAAATACATATACAGGATCAAAGAGATCACCGATGGTCATACCAATAGCGCCGCCTAAGCCGCCGTAAAAACCGCCTAAAAGCAATGCGCCTAAAACGCAGACTGCATTTCCCAGATGAATGGAAGTTGCATCTCCACCTGGAAGCTGGATCTTAAACTGTAAAAATGTAAATACTACGTAGGATAATGCTGCAAAAAGTCCTGTAAGAGCGATCTTATAAACTTTATTGCTCCCTGTTTTTGGTGTTTCATGTACTGCCTGTGCTGTATTCATAATTGTCCTCCTCTGACCGGTTTTCTGTTAAAAATTTATCCGGTCTTTCATCAGAAGGTATACTAGCACTTTAGTGGATAGTGTTAAATATCCAGTTTGTTTATTTTAAACCAGTCCAGTTTTTTACAGTTTCTGCATTTTTTCACATTTTATCAGTCATGGGACTCTACCGTGATCAGGACACCGTCTGTAAAGGTGATGATTCCTTCCTCTTCCACCAGCTCATTGCTGATACAGAGACTGGTTCCAATGGAAATATCACGATCTGTAAGAGGGTATTTAAAGCCCTTTAAGGTAATCCCTGTCACCTCTTCTGTGAGAGGCAGGAAGGAAATATATTTTCCCCATACTGTATCTTTGCAGAAAACATGCTCCCCGTCAATGAGATACAGGCGGTTCTGGGCATCCACGATCTCCGCATAGGTGCCTTTCTGCAGACAGGGAAACAGCAGGTGGATATTTCCGATCATATGGTCTAATCTGCCTCCTGTAGCCCCTAACAGGGTAATATGGCTGCAGTTCATGGCAAGAGCCCGCTTAATGGCAAGTTCTGTGTCTGTATCATCCTTTTCCGGCTGGTGCACTTCCCATATGATGTGTTCCATTTTCCGGTAGTAAGCCAGTATCTCCGGGTGGACCGTATCAAAGTCTCCTACGATCACATCGGGAATGATCCCCAGCTCTTTTGCGGCTTCCAGACCGCCGTCTACAGCGATCACTTTCTCATATTTATTTTTCTCTAAAAAAGAACCGGCGAAAGCAAGGGAAAGCTTCCCGCCGGTCAAGATCAGACAACGTTTCATCTCTCGTATTCCTTAAAGATCTCATTGAATTCTTTTACTCTTGCTGCCGGGTCAGAGCCAAAAACAGCAGAACCTGCCACAAATACATTGGCACCTGCTTCCAGAACTTCTCTTACATTGGCTGCGCTGATGCCGCCGTCTACCTGGATATCTGTAGTAAGGCCCTTTGCATCACACATAGCCCGTACCTGTTTTACTTTTTCTAAGGTATAAGGGATAAACTTCTGGCCGCCGAAGCCTGGGTTTACAGTCATGATCAGCACCATATCCACCTGTCCTAAAATACATTCCAGCACAGATACAGGAGTTGCCGGGTTTAAAGCAACGCCTGCCTTACAGCCAGCTTCTTTGATCTGGTTTACAACACGGTCCAGATGAGTACATGCCTCTGCATGCACAGTAATAATATCTGCACCTGCCTTTTTAATATCTTCTACATAGCGTCCCGGCTCCTCTACCATCATATGAACGTCAAAGATCATATTGGTAGCCTTTCTTAAGCTTTTAAGGACCGGCATTCCAAAAGAAATACTTGGAACAAAGGCTCCATCCATTACATCCAGGTGCAGATAAGGTGCCCCTGCTTCTTCGATCTCATGGACCTGCTCTCCCAGTCTGGTAAAATCTGCCGCCAGTAATGACGGTGCTACTTTGTACTCCATGTTAATATCTCCTTTTCTGCTTTAATTCTTCATACATCAGGCGGTAATTGTCGTAACGGCTCTGGCTGATCTTGCCTTCTGCCACTGCGTCCTTTACGCCGCACACTTTTTCTCCTATGTGGACACAGCCCAAAAACTTACATTCATCTTCATACTGGGTAAATTCCGGGAAATAATCCTTTAACTCATTTGCCTCTATATCCGGTGTGAACATAGAACTGAAGCCTGGAGTATCCATCATATAGGTATCTTTTTCAACGAAAAACAGCTGTGAATGGCGGGTAGTATGCTTTCCACGCTCGATCTTGCGGCTGATATCTCCTGTTTCCATCTCCGCCTTTGGCTGAATGCGGTTGGTAAGGGAAGATTTTCCCACACCAGAAGGACCAGCCAGCACCGTAGTCTTACCTCGAAGAAGGCTTCTCACCTGCTCAATGCCTGTTTCTTCCATGGCACTGATAAAATGTACCGGATAGCCTGCCGGCTCATAGATGCTTCGATACTGCTCCATTAAAGCCTCATCACCCAGATCCTGCTTGTTAAAGCATAATGTTACCGGAATGTCTTCCATAGACATCATCACTAAAAACCGGTCTAAAAGGTTTAAATTAGGTGCCGGATGAGTCAGGGCAAAAAGCACCAGCGCCTGATCTACATTGGCAGCTGCCGGACGGATCAGCTGGTTTTTTCTTGGAAGGATCTCATCAATATTTCCTTCCATGGCCTCTTCATCCAGTACAGAAAACTCTACATCATCACCAACCAAAGGCTTGATCTTCCGGTTTCTAAAGATTCCCTTTGCCTTACACTGGTATACTTTGTTTTCGCCATTATTCACATAATAGAATCCTGCGATCCCTTTGATTATCTTTCCTGTCATGTTCTTTCTCCTCGCAATTTCATATTAACCTACCGGGAAGAAAGAGACCGGATAAGAGGCGATCACTGTATCCTTCTCTACATCTACCACTTCTACTGTACCATTTTCCACACCGTATGCCCCTTTGATCCTTGGAAATACCACCGGAATATCCTGGGAGCCTACTACCAGTCTCGGACTGATCAAAGGTGTGTATACATCTGCCCCGCTTCCATCCTTCTGCTTTAAGCGGATCAGGATCTTCACACTGCTTGTCTGGGAAGCCGGTCCGATATAATTGCTTAAAGAACAGGTCGTATCAATGGAACCTATATAATAAGATTCGTCTGATACCTGTGCCTGGGTGCTTCCTTCTTCTTCCAACTGGTTGATCACATAGTCAACAGTAGATGAGGGCTCTAAAACGGTTCCTGGAAGCACAGACTGGGTCAGAACGGTCCCTTCTGGCTTTCCTGCATCATAATCATAGGTCACTGTACCCGTTTTTAAGCCAGCAGCCTTTAAAAGAGCTTCTGCTGTAATTTCATCTTTTCCGATCAGTTTTGGTACCTGTCCCTGAGCTGTCTTTGGCCCCGTACTTACCACCAGTTCAATGGTATCTCCTACTTTTGCCTGTTGTGGGCTGTACCGGATCACCTTTCCTGTTTCAATGCTGTCATTTGACTCTTCTTTTAAGTCTACCTTTAAGTCTTTGTCTGTTAAAAGCTTCTGGGCATCTTCTCCAGAAAGCTGTTCCAGCCCTAAAGAAGTAAGATCTACTTTATCGCTTCCTTTACTGATGGTAACGCCAACCGTACTCCATTTTTCTACTACTTCGCCCTCTGCCACATCCTGGCGCATAACCTGGTCTGCCTTGTAATTGTCAGAATAATCTTCTGTTTCCACGCTCATTACCAGGTTATATTCTTTTAACTTGGCTTCTGCCATATCCTTTGGCAGGCCCAGTACATTTGGCATATAAGTCTGGTTGTCTGCCAGGGAAACATTGATGGTTTCTGTAGCTGCTTCACTGGTAACTACCTCTGTTTCCTTGTCCTGACTGCTCTTTGGCCAGAAAAGGCCTGTCAGCCTTGAAAATACGAAAATAACTACCACAGCTACTAAAACAGCTGCAACAATACCCATAACCATAATGATCCGCTCAAACTGGGTACTTACATCCTTTTCTTTCTTTCTGCCACTATGTTTTTTATTGTGGACTGGTACCTGGGACTGTACTTCTTTTTCCTCATAGCCCTCCACTTCCGGCTCTTTGTTTTCCGTTGTCTGGGCATTTGCAGCTGGATCATATTCCGGTTCTTTTACTGGCACTTCCTCTGTACGAGGTCTTCTGCGCTCCTGGATCTGTGACAGCTCTTCTCTGGAAATAGGTCTTGTTACATAAGGATCACTTTCCTCATCCGTCTGAGGCATTACTCCATAAATGTCATAGTCCGGATCAACCATCACATGGCGAAGGTCTGTGATCACATCTCCAATGGAGGAATAACGTCTGTCCGGCTTTTTACGGGTACATTTTAAAATGATCTGCTCTAAACCACTGCTTACTACCGGATTTAACTGGGTAGGCGGTGTAATAGGTGTCTCCAAATGAGCCAGAGCAACCGCAACTGTATTGTCCCCTTCAAAAGGAACTCTGCCGGTAACCATTTCATACATGGTGATACCAAAGGAATAAATATCGCTTCGCTCATCGCAATACCCCCCTCTGGCCTGTTCCGGTGAGATATAATGGACAGAACCTACTGCTGTAGCATTCATGGTCTGGCTGGATACTGCCCTTGCAATACCAAAATCAGCTACCTTCACATTTCCATCTTTAGAAATGATCATATTCTGAGGCTTGATATCACGATGGATAATATGCTGCTCATGGGCTGCTGCAATGCCCTGTGCCACCTGGATGGCAATGCCAATGGCCTCTTTATTTTCAAGGAAACCTTTCTTTTCAATGTAGCTTTTTAAGGTAATGCCCTCGATCAGCTCCATAACAATATAATGAAGATCGCCCTCGTCTACTACATCATAAACATTGACAATGTTAGGATGGGAAAGTCTGGCTGCCGCCTGGGCTTCCATTTTAAATTTGCTGACAAAATTCTCATCCGAAGCAAATTCTTCTTTCAGGACTTTAATGGCTACTAAACGGTTTAAGGTATGGCATTTTGCCTTATAGACCACCGACATGCCGCCAGAACCGATCCGTCCTAATATCTCATAACGATCCTGAAGATATGTTCCCGGATTTAACATGATCCCATCCCTCCTTCCTGAGGTTTCACAAGTACAACAGCAATATTGTCTGTTCCCCCTCTGTTATTTGCTTCTGCGATCAGACGTTCTGCCTTTTCTTTTAAGGTACCTTCTGAAAGAATAATGGAACACATGGTGTCATTATCTACCATATTGCTCAATCCATCTGAACACAGTAAAATGTGATCTCCCGGCTGTAATTCTTCTTCAAAGAAATCCGGCTCTATATTGTTCTGGATCCCCGCTGCCCGGGTAATAATATTCTTTTTCCGGTTATAATCAGCGCTTCCCCGCTGCATCTTTCCCATAGCTACCATTTCCTCTACATAGGAATGATCTCTGGTGATCTGACGGATGGCTCCATCATGGATCAGATACAGGCGGCTGTCTCCTATATTGGCAACATAGAGAACACCGTCCTCGATCACAGCGGCTACTAAGGTACAGCCCATTCCCTGAAATTCTTCTCTTTCAAGGGACATTTCATAAAGGGCTTTATTTACTGTTTTAATCCCCTCTTTTAACTGGGTAACACAGGGGCCTTCCTGACGGTGATTTAAATACACCACCAGGTTTTCTACCATAAAACGGGAAGCATAATCCCCCGCCTTATGGCCTCCCATTCCATCTGCAACCATAAAAAGATCTGGCAGAGAACCTACCTTTTCAGGAGAAGCATAGATATAATCCTGATTCATGGAACGGACTCTTCCTGTGTCTGTCAGTGCATATGCTTCCATATCAGATCTCTCCTTCCTCCAGATAGCTCTTTCTTAACTGGCCGCAGGCACCGCCGATATCACGGCCCATTTCCCTGCGCACCGTTGCGTTGATCCCATGTCGTTCCAGATAATTTTTAAACTGTTCAATGGCCTTTCGGTCTGACTGGACATAATCCCTTTCTTTAATAGGATTGACCGGGATCAGATTTACATGCCCATGCTGGTCTTTGATCAGTTCTGTAAGGGCTTTTGCCTCTTCTAAGTTGTCATTGACCCCTTTTACAAGGCTGTATTCAAAAGTAAGTCTTCTGCCTGTTTTTTCAAAATAATAATGGCAGGCTTCTAACACATCTTTTAGCTTAAAGCTGTTTGCTATAGGCATCAAGGTCTTTCGTACCTCATCATTAGGCGCATGTAAAGACAGGGCCAGTGTGACCTGTAAGCCCTCTTCTGCAAATTTGCGGATCCCCGGCACAATGCCACAGGTGGAAATGGTCAGGTTTCTCTGGCTGATATTTAAGCCCTTATCACTGGAGATCAGGCGGATAAAACGGACTACATTGTCGTAATTATCCATTGGCTCACCAGATCCCATAACTACGATATTTGACACCCGCTCTCCTGTAATGGTCTGGATACGGTAGATCTGGTCAAGCATTTCTGATGGACGTAAATTCCGTTCCATGCCGTCCAGAGTAGACGCACAGAAGCGGCAGCCCATACGGCAGCCTACCTGGGAAGAAATACATACGGAATTTCCATGATGATACTGCATCCATACACTTTCGATCACATTTCCATCCTCTAGGCGGAACAGATATTTTCTGGTACCGTCAATGGCAGAAATGCGCTCTCCTGCTACCTGCAGCGCTGTAAGGCTGTAGTTATCCTTTAACTTCTGGCGCAGATCCTTTGACAGTGTACTCATATCATCAAAGCTTTCTGCCAGCTTTACATGGAGCCAGTCATAAAGCTGCTTTGCCCTGAAAGATTTCTCTCCCAGGGCTGTCATCTCTGCTGTCACTTCTTCCAGTGTCATGGACTTTATATCTTTTTTACCTTTTGTATCAATCAGGTCTAACATATATATAAATACTCCTATGCTTCTCTTTTAAAAACGCTGATGAAAAAGCCATCAAAATCATCAAAAGGAGAAATGCCTGGAAGGATCTGGATCTGACCATTTTTAAGATCTGCTCCCGAATACATATTCTCTTTTAAGCCTGTAAATTTCTCTCCCTTTAAGGAAAATGCTTCTGTCAGGTCTTCCGGCTTAAATGGCAGGTTCCCTGCGATCCAGCGGGCATTTTCTGTGTTTTCCTCTTTATTAATGGTACAGGTGCTGTAGATCAAACGTCCCCCTGGTTTTACATACTTCCACACAACAGAAAGGATCTCTTTTTGCAGCTTTGAAAGCTCTTTTAAATTCTCTCTTGTAGTATGGTATTTGATATCCGGCTTTCTTCCAATAATTCCCAGTCCGGAACAGGGCAGATCCGCAATCACCAGATCCGCTTTATTTTCACTTTCCGGGTCAAATTCTGTTGCGTCCCACTGGACTGCCTTTACATTTAACGCACCCATGCGGCTGGCGTTTTCTTCGATCAGTGCCACCTTCTGGTATGTAAGATCCCTGGCCTCTACACAGCCGGTGCCTTCCATTTTATCTGCCAGATGCAGGCTCTTTCCGCCGGGAGCAGCACATACATCTATAATATAGCTGTCTTTTTTCGGTGCAGCCAGCTCTCCTACTAAGGCAGAGCTGATGTCCTGTACCTGGATCCAGCCTTTCTGAAAGGCTTCAAGGCTTTCCAGATAATCATAATCCGATAATGCAAGCATAGCTTCAAAGCCCTCTACTGGTTTGGCTGTAACCTGCTGGGCCTTTAAGGATGTAAGTATCTCTTCTTTGGAAGCAAGGTTTAAATTGCAGCGCACCCATACAGGGCGTTCTTTTAAGAAGGATGCCGCGATCTTTTCTGCATTTTCTTTTCCCCAGTCTTTTTCCCACATGGAATACAGCCACTGTGGAAGGCTGTAGCGCAGATAGGCCTCAGAAAGGCCCAGTTCTTCTTTATTTCTTGCAATGGTACGCAAAACTCCGTTTACAAAGCCTTTCAGCCCCTGAAAATGGTGGTGTATGGCCAGCTTTACTGCTTCATTGCAAACAGCGCTGTCTGGTACACGGTCCATGTAAAGGAGCTGGTAGACGCTCATCCGCAGGATATTACGGATGAGCGGTTTCATTTTTTCTGTTTTTGTTTTTGAATAGCTGTTTATAATAAAATCTATCTGAAGCAGATATTCCAGAGTTCCTTCTGTTACTCTGGTGATAAATGCCCGGTCTGGTTTTTCCAGATACTGGTATTTGCTTAAAGCCTGATTTAATACCAAGTGGACAAAATTGCCCTTATCCAGTACCTCTGTCAGGACACCCAGTACGATCTCCCGGTTTTCCAGGCCTCTGTCTATGGCTTTTGCCATATCATGTTCCCCTTTCTAGTCATTTCTGCGTCTGTTTCCAAACAGAAGCAGAAGTCTTAAAAGCTGCAGCAGGGACGCTGCGGCTGCGGCTACATAGGTCAGTGCCGCTGCATTTAATACCTGTCTGGTCTGTCCTACTTCCCGGCCCTCTAAAATACCGATGGAATCAAGAAGGGCTACTGCTCTGTGGGAAGCATTGTACTCTACAGGCAGTGTAACGATCTGGAACAGAACAGCCAGTGAAAACATAAGAATTCCCAGGTTAATAAGGCCGGTTCCTCCTAATACAATACCAAGGATGATCAGAAGCCATGAGATCTGGGAGCCAAAATTAGCTACAGGAACCAAAGCTGCGCGCAGCCTTAATGGCATATAATCTCTTGCGTCCTGAATGGCATGACCACACTCATGAGCTGCTACACCAATGGCTGCAATAGAAGTAGAGCCATAAACTGTATCAGACAGGTTTACAGTCTTGCTTCTTGGGTCATAGTGGTCGGTCAGTTTCCCCGATACATGGCGCACAGTTACATCATAGATTCCCTGGGACTGCAAAATACGCTGTGCTGCCTGGGCTCCTGTCATACCGCAGCGGCTGGCTACGGAAGAATAACGGCTGTAGGTAGCATTTAACTTTGCAGATGCTCCCATAGAAAGAAGCACGCCGATCAGGATCAGAATATAAGTTGGGTCAAAATAATACATAGGCATGTAGCCGTACATAAGATCACTCTCTTTCTCCCAGGATCTCTCCTGGTGTAATAGTAAAGCCACGCAGCAGTGCATCTGCTGCCATACGTTTCTTTCCTTCTAACTGAAGCTCATTGATCTTTAAAATGCCCTCTCCCGTGGCAACCATAAATCCATGCTTGTCTGCCTGAAGCACCTGGCCTGGTACTGCATCTGCGGGAACTGCTTTCTCTAATACATCCGCATCCCAGATCTTTAAAGTCTTTCCATTATAAAAAGTATAAGCGCTCGGCCATGGATTTAAGCCGCGGATCAGACGTTCAATGGCTGCCGCTGACATCGTCCAGTTGATATTGCCTAAGGTCTTGGTAAGCATTTTTGCATAACAGGTGCCTTCCTCGCCCTGAGGTGTTCTTGTAATGGTTCCTTTTTCCAGTTTTTCAAGGGTAGACAGAATCAGCGGACCACCTGCTTCGCTTAATTTTTCAAATAAGCTGCCACTTGTTTCCTTGGGGTCTAATGGGATCACCTTTGTCTCTAAGATATCACCTGTATCCAGGCCAACATCCATCATCATGGTTGTAACACCTGTCTCTTTTTCACCGTCAATTACTGCCCACTGGATCGGTGCTGCACCGCGGTACTTTGGAAGTAAAGATGCATGGATGTTCACACAGCCATATCTAGGCAGATCAAGGATCTCTTTGGATAAGATCTGACCAAAGGCAATAACAACAATGGCATCTGGTGCCTCTTTCTTTAATACTTCTACAAATTCCGGTGTTTTTACCTTTGCAGGCTGGTACACTGGAATGCCATATTCTAAAGCCTGGATCTTCACCGGAGTCATCTGGACATCTTTTCCTCTGCCCTTTGGCTTATCTGGCTGGGTCACAACTGCTGTTACCTGATGACCTGCTTCTACAATGGCTTTTAATGCCGGTACGGAAAAATCCGGCGTTCCCATAAATACAATACGCATGTGTATTTCTCATTCCTTTCAAAGTCAGCGCTTACTCTTCTGTGATTTCTTCCTCTTCGGTTTCTGTATCCATCAACTCGCCTTCTACCAGTTCGGTATAAAGCTGACCGTCTAAGTGAGCACATTCATGACAGATAGCTCTTGCAAGTAAGCCTTCACCTTCTACCTCGATCTCATCCATGTTCTCATCTAAGGCTCTTACTACCACATGGTTTGGTCTTGTAACAACACCCGTTTTTCCTGGAACGCTTAAGCAGCCTTCATAGCCGGTCTGCTCTCCGTCCTGTTCAATAATTTCCGGGTTGATCAGTACATACTGATAGCCGTCTTCTACATCAATAACAACGATCCTCTTTAAAATACCTACCTGTGGAGCTGCAAGACCTACACCGTTTGCCTGATACATAGTCTCGAACATATCTTCGATCAGCTCTTTTGTACGGTCGGTCATCTCTTTCACTGGTTTACATTTCTTATTTAAAATTTCATCTCCAATAACGCGAATCTGACGAACTGCCATTTTTATCTCTCCTTTAAATATCGTAATTAGGTCAGGTCTGACTGGAAAACAACACTTTCAAGGCCCTGTGCCTCTTTCAAACGCTGTTCCACCATTTTCCTGATGTGTATCAGTATATCATAGTTTTCCTGCTTTATATATAAAATTTTTCTATAAATATCATTAACTTTGTACACCGGGGCATTTACAGGGCCGATAAACTGGAGCATTTTGGCTTCCTGGAAATGGTCTTTCTGGGCGGTCCACTGTTTCAGACACTCTGTTAATAACACGGCTGCCTGCTCTAAACGCCCCTCATTTTTGTCTGCGATCTGGATGGTCAGAAGTCCTACTGCAGGTGGATATCCAAGCAGTTTCCTGAAATTCATTTCCTGGGTATAAAAGGCTTCATAATCCTGGGCTGCCGCTGTCTGGATGCTGTAATGATCCGGCTGGTAGGTCTGGATCACAACATTTCCGGCCGTATTTCCACGGCCTGCTCTTCCTGCTGCCTGGGTCAGAAGATCAAATGTTTCCTCGCTGCAGCGATAATCACTGGCATAAAGGGAAAGGTCCGCTGCCAGAGCACCTACTAAGGTAACTTTTGGAAAATCATGGCCTTTTACGATCATCTGGGTGCCAATAAGGATATCTGCTTCTCCCCTTGCAAAGGCGGATAAGATCTTCTGATGTCCTTCCTTTTTAGAAGTAGTATCCAGATCCATGCGCAGGATCCGGGCTTTGGGGAACATTTTTGCGGCCATCTCTTCTATTTTCTGGGTTCCAGTTCCAAAAGGGGCAATATATGGGGAACCGCAGGAAGGACAGGTTTTAGGCTGTCGGATGGTATAACCGCAATAATGACACATCATCCGGCCGTCTTTGTGATAGGTCAGCGTTACATCGCAGTGAGGACATTTTACTGCTTCCCCACAGGAACGGCAGGACACAAATGTGGCATAGCCCCGTCTGTTAATAAACAGCATGGCCTGTTCTCCTTTTTCCAGACGGTCTTCCAGCAATTCTTTTAATCTTGCACTGAAAATAGACCGGTTGCCTGCTTTTAATTCTTCCCGTAAGTCAGCGATCTCCACTGTAGGCAAAACAGCATCTGTTTTGGCACGTCTGGTCAGCTTATAAAGGTCATATTCCCCTCTTACTGCTCTGGTATAGGTTTCTAAGGAAGGCGTTGCAGAGCCGAGAACCAGCATAGCTCCTTCCATTTCTCCCCTTTTTTTTGCCACTTCCCTGGCATCATATCTGGGAGAAAGCTCGCTTTTATAAGAGTTTTCATGTTCCTCATCAATGATCAGCATTCCCAGCCTCTCAAAGGGCACAAAAAGAGCAGACCTTGGACCTATGATAATATCAATATCCCCGGTTCTAGCCCGTTCATACTGGTCAAAACGCTCTCCTGCCGACATCCGGGAATTTAGTACCGATACCCGATCCCCAAACCGAAGATAAAAACGCATAACTGTCTGCCAGGTAAGGGAGATCTCCGGGATCAGAAGGATGACCTGCTTTCCTGCGCGGATCACATGACTGATCAACTCCATATACACTTCTGTTTTTCCGCTGCCTGTGATGCCGTGGATCAGACATGGCTTCCGGCTGCCATTGTCATAATTTTCACAGATAGTATCTGCAATCCTTTGCTGGTCCTCATTTAAAACAGGCGGTTTCCATCGGGCTTTGGAAGCATCTGTTAAAAGACGGCGCATTTCCTCTAAGGGATTCCGGTACTGGTTCACTACCTGAACTGCAAGAAGTCCCGCCTGTTCCAGGGGCCGGATGGCTGCCGCTGTAAGATTCAGCTTATGAAGGGTATTTTCATAGGGAAGGTCCGGATTTTCTTTTAACGCATATAAAAGACGCAGGCGGGCCTTGTAATTTTTCCGCTGCGCCGTCTGGATCGCTTCTTCCAGGGTCAGTGCATCTGCCAGCAGATGGATCTTCCGCTTAGGCGCTTCCCGCACTTTCTGTTTTACAGGAAGCACTGTTTTTAATGCCTTGTTCATAGTGGAACCATACCGTTCCTTCATCCACCATGCCAGGTGGATCAGCTGGGACTGGGCAGTAATGCTTCCCTCTACCAGGGAATCGATCTCTTTTATTTTTGATATATCGTATTCCGGCTGGTTGGTTAATTCCACCACATATCCCTTGCGCTTATGGCTGCCTGCACCAAAAGGGATATAAACCTGCTGTCCCGCAGTGATCTGCCCTAAAAGGTGATTCGGGATGCGGTACTGAAAGGTCTTATCTACACTTTCGTGGGATATGTCGATGATAATATTTGCATATTGATAGATAGCCTTCTGATATATTGTATCTGTTTTATTATCTGTATTATAATTCAAATTCTGTCACCTGATTTTAGGCTTTCTGCCTGTCTGGTTGTTTCTGCAGCCTTTATTGTAGCAGAAAATAAAGTTCATGACAACGCAAACAACCTGAAGTTCATCGTTTTCACGACTTTCTTCAGGCTGTTTCATATTCCTGAATGGCTTTTGCATTTCCCACATAATGAGGATCCTTGCGGATCAGTGTAAATTCAGAGATCTTATATGGATTAGAGCGGTAAGATGCAGTTTCACCAGAAGGGATCGCTCATCGGTAGTAGTTACTTCATCATGGATCACACCAGCCACTGCTACCGCAGATCTTTCCTGCCGACATACCTCCTAACATTCCAAGGATCAATGCCAGGCCAAAACAGACAATGCCTACATTCATTTTCCTGATAAACCCCATTACGATCGCCCCAACCAAACAGACCAGTGCCAATACCTGTAATCCCATATGTAATTTCTCCTGAATGTTAAAATTTCCCCAATTATCTTATATCGCGCACTGGCTGGTCTATTTTGCCAGAGATCTGTTTAAAAAATTATAAAGGGAGTGTCACGCCCCTTTTCTTTCAGGACGGATCTCCCTTTATACGTACTTCTCATATTTTATATAAAAGTCATTATTTTGAACTGCCTCAGGTAAGGGCCTTTATACAGACTGTACTTGCTGAGGAATACTTTAGCGCTTAGATACAGCACTATTTTCCAAGTGCTTCTTTACCCAGAGAATCAGCAGCAAGGATTGCATCGTAAAGCTGATCGGCAGTTACATCTGCTACCATATTATGTATGGATTCGCCTTCTACACAGGCATGCTCTGCAATGACCTTTACCTGTTCTTTAGTTGTTACACCGATTTCTTCCAGAGTAACAGGAAGACCTACTTCCCGGCAGAAATCCTGAACTTCTTTAAACTCTGCCTTTGGAGCGCCTTCTAATACCAGCTGTACCAGAGTACCATAAGCAACGCAGTTTCCATGTGGTGCACTGTGTCCGCCTAAAGCTGTCAGGCCATTATAGAAAGAATGGGCAACAGCCAGACCACCATTATCAGCACCTACGCCAGACAGGTATACATTAGCTTCAATGATAGCATCTAACGCAGGAGTAACTACCTGATTTTCGCAGGCATGTTTTGCAGCTGCGCCATATTCTTTTAAGGTCTCATAGCAAAGTTTGCACAGTGCCATTGCAGATCTTGTAATACCGCCAAATTCCAGGCTTGGCGCATCGGTACGCTGACATGCTCTTGCTTCAAAATAGGTTCCAAGGGCATCACCCATACCTGCTACCAGGAATTTAACAGGTGATTTTGCGATCACATCACTGTCAACAATAACAGCTTCCGGGTTCTTTGGATAGAATAAATAGCTGTTAAACGTCTCATCATCATTGTAAATAACAGAAAGTCCCGTACATGGAGCATCTGTTGCAACGACTGTTGGGATAATTACCACCGGAAGTTTTTCATAATGAGCTGTCGCTTTCGCTGTATCAATGGCTGAACCACCGCCAACACCTACTACTACATTCAGTCCATTTTCGCGGACAATTTTTCTCATCCGTTCAATCTCACCAACACTGGATACGCCACCAAAAATCTCATACTGGCGAATATCCTCTGTTCCTTCAAAACTCTTCTCAATTTTATCATGGCACATTTTGTATCCGCTTCTTGAACAGACAAACAAAAATTTGTTTCCAAGATCTTTCATTTCCTCATGGAATTTAAACAGAGAATCCTTTCCCTGTACATATTTCTGTGGTGCACGCATCATTCTCAGTCTTGCCATAATAAATACCTCCTGTTTTTTCACATTGTTTTGAGATTACCGGTTTGTTATTTTATTATCACACACATATATCATACTACCAGTTACCCTAAAATGCCAAGAAATAATTTATATAGAACATGTACAAAATTTTAAACAGAAATCCTGGTTACATCTTTTACATACTAACCTGGTGCCTCTGCATAATAAAAAAGACAGCTGCGCCAACAGGTATGTCCTGTATAGCTACCTCTGTCTTTTTCATATTACTGATATTTACTTACTTCCAGGATCTCCTCTGCCTTCTTCACTTCTTCTGCAGTAGGTGTTCTCACGCCATCCAAAGTATAAGGAATTCCCAGTTTCTGCCATTTAAACAGTCCCAGTGTATGATATGGAAGTACCTCTACACGTTTGACTGTCTTTAATTCCCGGATCAGGTCACGGGTTCTTATCAGTCCTTCTTCGTCATCAGTCAGATCCGGCACAAGCACATGGCGAAGCCACATATCTTTTCCATGGTCTGAAAGCCATTTTGCCATCTGTACGATATTTTCGTTTGGACATCCCGTTAATTTTTTGTGTTTTTCGTTGTCGATCTCTTTAAAATCAAGGATCACCAGATCCGTTACTTTCATCAGTTCTTCAAATTTGCTGATAAATGGTTCTTCCAGTGTAAAAGGATTGCCTGCTGTATCCAGAGCTGTGTGAACGCCTTTTTCCTTGGCTTTCTTAAAAAACTCTGTTACAAAGTCGATCTGGAGAAGCGGCTCTCCTCCGCTGACGGTAATACCGCCGTTTGGCTGTCCTTTTTTATTCCAGTAGCTTTTATACCGGTATACATGGGAAAACAGCTTATCTGCTATCCAGGGAGTTCCTCCCTCTAATTTCCATGTCTCCGGGTTATGGCAGTAACGGCACCGCATGCGGCAGCCCTGAAGAAATACAACGAAACGGACACCTGGACCGTCAACCAGTCCAAAGGTCTCCATAGAATGAACAAATCCTTCCACGTTTTTACCTCATAATTTATAACGGTCCAGAACATAATGTCCTGAACCGTTACATAGATCAGATCAATAGCGGAATGCTATTTTATTTCTCAGTTACATTTAATGCAGCCTGTTTTGATTACATGGTTGCATGGCAGGTTCTGGAAATAACGTCCATCTGCTGCTCTCTTGTTAAGTCGATGAACTTAACAGCGTATCCAGATACACGGATAGTAAAGTTAGCGTACTCTTCCTTCTCTGGGTGCTCCATAGCGTCGATCAGCTTCTCCTTGCCAAATACGTTTACGTTCAGATGATGAGCGCCCTGATCAAAGTAGCCATCTAATACCTGTACCAGGTTGTTTACTCTCTCTTCTTCGCTGTGTCCTAAAGCGTCTGGGTTGATAGTCTGGGTATTAGAAATACCATCCAGAGCCCACTCATAAGGCAGCTTAGCTACAGAGTTTAAGGAAGCCAGTAAGCCGTTCTGCTCTGCGCCGTAGCTTGGGTTTGCACCTGGAGACAGTGGCTCGCCTGCTCTTCTGCCATCTGGCATGCTTCCAGTTGCCTTACCATATACTACGTTGGAAGTAATGGTCAGGATAGAAGTGGTAGGCTCAGAGTTTCTGTAGGTGTGACGCTTCTTTAACTTCTCAAGGAAGGTCTTTAACAGCCATACAGCGATCTCGTCTGCTCTGTCATCATCATTACCATATCTTGGAAAATCTCCCTCTGTTACGAAGTCTACGATCAGACCAGTCTCATCACGAACAGTCTTAACCTTTGCGTACTTAATAGCACTTAAGGAGTCAACTACATGAGAGAAACCAGCAATACCGGTAGCGAATGTACGTCTTACATCGGTATCGATGAGAGCCATTTCAGCTGCCTCATAGAAGTACTTGTCATGCATGTACTGGATCAGGTTCAGAGTATTTACATATACACCTACCAGCCAGTCCATCATAATCTCATACTTACGGATCACTTCATCATAATCAAGGTATTCAGAAGTAATTGGTGTGTACTCTGGACCAACCTGCTCCTTGGTCTTCATGTCGCGTCCACCGTTCATAGCGTACAGTAAGCACTTAGCCAGGTTTGCACGAGCGCCGAAGAACTGCATTTCCTTACCGGTCTGAGTAGCAGATACGCAGCAGCAGATAGAATAATCATCGCCCCACTCTGGCTTCATTACGTCGTCGTTCTCATACTGTACAGAGCTTGTATCAATAGAGATCTTAGCTGCATACTTCTTGAAGTTCTCTGGCAGTGCAGAAGAATAAAGAACAGTCATGTTTGGCTCTGGGGATGGTCCCATGTTCTCTAAGGTGTGCAGGAAACGATAGTCGGTCTTAGTTACCATAGAACGTCCATCTACGCCGATACCGCCAACTTCCAGAGTAGCCCAAACTGGGTCACCTGAGAACAGCTGGTTGTAAGATGGGATTCTTGCGAACTTAACCATACGGAACTTCATTACCATGTGGTCGATCAGCTCCTGAGCCTGGGACTCGGTTAAGATGCCCTTATCCATATCTCTCTTGATGTAGATATCAAGGAAGGTAGAGATACGGCCAACGCTCATTGCAGCACCGTTCTGGGTCTTAACTGCAGCTAAGTATCCGAAGTATAACCACTGAACAGCTTCCTTAGCAGTCTTAGCAGGCTGGGAGATATCGCAGCCATAAGATGCTGCCATCTTCTTCATATCCTTTAATGCCTGATACTGTCTGGAGATCTCTTCTCTTAAGCGGATCACGTCATCAGTCATGGTTCCGTCACCGCAGTTAGCGAAGTCATTTGCCTTCTCTTCCATCAGGCGGTCGATACCGTACAGAGCTACACGGCGGTAGTCACCTACGATACGTCCACGACCATAAGTATCTGGAAGTCCGGTAATGATCTTGTTGTGACGAACTTTCTTCATCTCTGGGGTGTAAGCATCAAATACGCCCTGGTTATGGGTTCTGCAGTACTCAGTGAAGATCTTGTGAAGCTCTGGGCTTGGCTCGTAACCATAGTTCTTGCAAGCTTCCTCTGCCATACGGATACCACCGTAAGGCATGAATGCTCTCTTTAATGGCTTGTCTGTCTGCAGACCAACGATCTGCTCTAAGTCTTTGGTCTCCTCACTAATATATCCAGGTCCATGAGAAGTAATACCAGATACGATATCTGTATCCATATCTAAAACGCCGCCCTTAGCGCGCTCTTCCTTCTGAAGTCCCTGCAGGATTCCCCAAAGCTTATCCGTAGCTTCGGTAGGTCCTGCTAAGAATGATGCATCACCGTCATATGGTGTATAGTTCTTCTGAATGAAATCTCTTGTATTGATCTCTTCCTTCCAGAGACGGCCTTCAAATCCGTCCCACTGTTCGTAGTTAAACATTTCCTTCCTCCTGTTTTTGTATTCCGCGATTGTTAGTTTTTCTTAACTCAACACGAATAATATCATATTTTCGGAGAAAGGCAAGGGATTTTTTGATAAATTTTATCTTGTGTTAAAGAAAAAACAATGTTTGTTTTTTGGGGCATACAATCAGGGTTTTCAGGAAATTTTGTTTGGAAAAATGTGCAATTTTATCCATTATTGCTGCATCTGTCTCCTGATCCACTCCATGATCACATCTACCACATAATTCCGCTCTGTCTGAGACATTTCTCTCCCTCTAGGAATGTGATGCCATTTCTCCAGACAGCTGCGGCAGCAGGTACCTGTGGCATGCTGGGCAATAAATACGGGATGTCCTCTCATAGGGGTCTGTTTTCCGTCATTTTTTGGTTCTGCAGGTGCCAGTCTGTCACGGATAAAATCTGTAGCGTGGCTTCGTACCGTATCCATTCCTTTTTCCATGACATAATGCCTGTCATTTGCTTTTAATGTAAAGCTGCTGCGGAATTTTGACTGGGAAAGGCGTTTCCAGAGATTGCCTTCGTAGGCAGCCGGGGTTTCAGACACCATGGACGGCTGGATGCTGTTTTTGTATACGATCATTTTCTCTTTTTGTACTGTACCAGAACCTTGTGTGGATGATCCGATATTCATCGTATCTTCTCCCTGGATCCGCTTTTTTGTCAGCGCCGCTGCCACTGCCCTTGATTCTTCACTTTCCGGTTGCAGCCGCTTTACCAGCTTCGTATTTCTCCCTGCTGTTGTTTCATTGCGGATAGCATAAAATATGGCTTTTCTCTCCCCGATCAGCACCAGTATCTTCTTGGCCCTTGTTACACCTGTATACAGAAGATTTCGCTGGAGCATCACAAAATGACTCATGGTAAAGGGCATGACTACAATGGGATATTCACTTCCCTGGGCTTTGTGGATAGTCACTGCATAAGCTAATGACAGTTCATCCAGCTCTGTTACGTCATAGACTACCTTCCGTCCGTCAAAATCCACAGTCAGCTCCCGCTCTTCTGTATCCACCTTGCAGATAGTCCCAATATCCCCGTTAAACACTTCTTTGTCATAATCATTTCGGATCTGCATCACCTTATCATTCAGACGATACTGGGTGCCGCCCCGACGCAGGCAGATATCAGTTGGGTTCATGGCTTCCTGAAGCACCTGATTTAAGTTGACAGCACCGCACTCTCCTCTTTGCATGGGTGTTAACACCTGGATATCCTGAATGGGGTCCACATGATAATAACGGGGCAGATTTTCCTTGCAGTACTGTACCAGTGTTGCTACTGTTTCCTCATTTGTCTGTTTTTCGGCAAAGAAAAAGTCAGAATTTTTTCCACCCCGCATATCAATGGCTTCCCCCTTATTGATCCTGTGGGCATTCATGATAATGCGGCTTCCCTGAGCCTGACGAAAGATCCTGGTAAGGCGCACCACCGGGATCCGCCCGGAATCGATCATATCCCTGAGCACATTTCCGGCGCCTACACTTGGAAGCTGGTCAATATCACCTACTAAAACCAGTGCCATATGTTCCGGAACTGCTTTTAACAGATTATACATAAGCATAATGTCCACCATGGAACATTCATCCAGAATAAGCACATCTCCCTCTAAAGGCTTGTCCTCATTTTTCTGATATCCTTCTGGTGGCTTGTACTCCAGTAAACGGTGAATAGTCTTTGCTTCCATGCCTGTTGCCTCTGCCATACGCTTTGCCGCCCGACCTGTTGGAGCCGCTAAAAGTATCTTATAGCCAGCCATTTTGTAGGCAGATATGATGCCCAATGTGGTGGTGGTTTTTCCGGTTCCCGGCCCGCCGGTCAGTATCATAACTTTAGAAGAAATGGCTGTTTTCACTGCTTCCAGCTGGATCTCATCATATGTGATCTTGGACTGGGATACCACTTTTTCTATTGTTTTTTCTGCATCAATTTTTAAACGCTGTTCCGTAAGTAAAAGTTCCAGCAGCCGCTTTGCACACCCGCTCTCTGAGAAATAATAAGGCGGCAGATAAATGGCCTCTTCCTCCTGGATCACATCTTTGGTGCGAAGCATCTCATCTAAAGTGACTTCGATCTCCCCTTCTTCCACCTCCAGAAGCTCTTTTGCCTTTTTTACCAGCTGTTCCCGCTCTCCGTAGCAGTGACCATTTTCTGCCAGCTTATTTAAGGTATAAAAAATGCCACTGCGCAGACGGACAAATTTCGTCTTATCAATGCCCATTTTCTGTGCAATGGAATCTGCTGTTTTAAATCCAATCCCCCAGATATCATCTGCCAGGCGGTATGGATTTTCCTTCACAATGGAAATGCTTTCGCTTCCATAGGTTTTATAGATCTTAGTGGCATGGGAAGTGCTGACTTCATTGCTTTGAAGGAACAGCATAATGTTTTTGATCTCTTTCTGGTCCTTCCAGCTGGTTTTGATCCGCTCTGCCCGCACTTTTCCTATTCCCGGAACCTTGATCAGTTCTTCCGGCGTCTCATCGATGATATCCAGGGTATTTTCACCGAATTTTTCCACGATCTTTCTTGCAAAAACAGGCCCGATCCCTTTTACAAGACCGGACCCAAGATATTTTTCAATGCCATATACTGTAGCAGGAAGTGTTTCCTCAAACCGCTCTGCGAGGAACTGCCTGCCGTATCTGGCATCCATTTTCCAGAAGCCGTCTAAGGACAGGACAGAGCCCACATGGGTATCCGGCATAGTGCCAACTACCGTTACTAGATCACTGTAGTTTTTCACTGCGCATTTTAAAACAGTATAGCCATTTTCCTCATTTTGATATGTAATACGCTCCACTACGCAGCGCAGATGCTCCATGTGTTTCTCTCCTTGTTCTTTATTTAACAGCCGAATAATTTTGCTGTTTTCTCCATTCGTTCTGCAATCGGCACTCCAAATGGACAGCGTGACTCACAGGCATGGCAGCCGATACATTCAGAAGCCTTATGTTCTAACAGTTCATAATGGGACTGCACCGTAGCCGGAACCTTTGGCTGCATGGTAGCCAGATCATAAAATTTGTTGATCATGGCGATATCCAGATTTGCTACACATGGTTTGCAGTGGCCGCAGTAGGTACATTCCCCTCTGTAGGAATGGAAAGGCGCGTTGGCGATGACAGATGCGTAATCTTTCTCTTCTTCCGAAGCATTTTCATATGCCACAGCTTGGTCTACCTGCTCTTTGGTATCATAGCCGCACATAATGGAACAGACTGCAGGACGGGTCAGAGCATAGTGGATACACTGTACCGGTGTTAAGCTGACACCAAAGGGAGAACGTTTCTCATCAAATAATCTTCCCCCTGCAAAACCTTTCATAACCGTAATGCCTACGTCATTCTGCTCACAGACTTTGTACAGGCGGGCACGGTCCGGGTCAGTTCCCTTTAATCCAGCGTCAAATTCATCTGCAAACATGGTATCAATATTTTCACTGGCAGGAAGCATGTCAAATGCCGGATTGATACTGAAAAGGATCATTTCCACAAAGCCGGACTCTGCTGCTTTTACCGCTACTTTCGGGTTATGGGAGCTCATGCCGATGTGGTGGATCACACCGTTTTCTTTTAATTCCATTACATAATCCAGATAGTCAGAATGAAGAATAGTTTCCCACTCTTCTTCAGAGTCTACATAATGGATCATGCCCAGATCAATATAATCGGTCTGCAGCCTCTTTAACAGATCCTCAAAGGCCGGACGCACATATTTCATATCCCTGGTACGAAAATACTGGCCGTCCTTCCAGGTAGAACCGATATGTCCCTGGATATACCACTGGCTGCGGTTCTCCTTGATCCCTTTTCCGATCACATCCCTTGACTTGGGATCTGCCATCCAGCAGTCTAAAATGTTGATTCCCTTAGAAGATGCATAACGGATCAGATCAATGCCATCCTCCTCCGGATGCCGCTCCAGCCATTCTCCGCCAAAGCCTACCTCGCTTACCTGAAGTCCAGTTTTTCCTAATCTGCGTGTATTCATGTTTAACTTTTTCCTCCCACAATACATTTATCTATTTAGTATAGCACACAAAAAATGAGCCGTCTATGCAGCTCACATTTTCTGTAAAATCCAGTATCCAACTCCTAAAACCCAGCTTACCCCCACGCCATATAAGATCACCGGCCCAGCAATGGTAAATATTTTTACGCCGATGCCGAAAACCTGGCCTTCGGAGCGGAATTCTACTGCCGGGGCGGCTACGGAATTGGCAAAGCCGGTGATAGGCACCAGGGCCCCGGCTCCGCCGAATTTTACCAATTTCTGGTAAATGTTAAGACCGGTACACAAAGCGCTTAAAAATACCAGGATAATGGAGGTCCAGGCACCGGCTGCCTCTGCCTCCAGTCCCCACATATTGGTAACCCAGTTCATAATAAGCTGCCCCAGAGTACAGATCAGGCCGCCTGTTATAAAGGCTTTTCCCATAGAGGCCCACAGATTGTGGACCGGGGTGATCTCTTTGATATAGTCTGCGTATTTTTTCTTATCGATCTCCATGTTCTTTTCCTTCCTATGATCGTATTCTTTATACTTTTAGCCTTGGACCTTAACTTTCTTCTCATCCGGCTGCCATCCGCTTCCAGAAATACAATATGGACCCGCCACATTTCCCTGCTGCAATGGCAACGATCAGCCATGGAAGCCCCACAGACAGCCGGATCCGTCTGGAAAATGTAGGAAGCGCTTTTAAGGTCTCTGCCAAAGACATGGCAAGACAGCCTGTAAATATGCCCACGCTGACGCCTCCTGTAAGGAGAAAGATCTGCCCAAACACCTCACCTAAAGGCAGTCTTACCTTGTAAAGCTCCATGATATTTCCCAGTACTCCCCCAAGGATGATCATGCTTTCATAGAGCATAATATACTTTTTCGTTTTTGTTTTCCCGATCAGTCTCACGAAGACACCGATGATAGCCAAAAAAGCATACACTCCCGCTGCAATGATCCCCCCGGCACAGAGGCCGAAAAAAAGGAGAAAGATATTTTTAATCCACATCAATTTCCTTCTCCTTTCTGTCTGCCTGGTCGATCAGTGTTTTACAGATATTTTCCTCATACAGACGCATTTCCACCTCTAAAGGCGTTGGATCTGTATTCAGCTTTTTCACTGCAAAATGATTGAAAAATACTAAAATGCCAATGGCAAGTCCCACGCTGTAGCCTGCTTCCATCAGCCCAAATCCATCTGGCTGCCGCCCCATGACCTGAAAATAGACCTGTCCCAGCACATCCCCTACATTGACATCATTATTAAAGGTCATAATGGCAAAGGCTGCCCCGAAAAAGCTGACAAGGCACACAAATATGGTTTTTAACCACTGCCAGCAAACTTCCGAAGCCTTTGGCGGCTTATAGGCAATAATAAAATCAGACTCCCCCAGATTATTTACCTCAATAGACGGATCCAGGTCCTCTAACATCTGCACTACTTCCAGGGCACTCATCACATAGCGCCTTGCCTCTTTTTCAGGGATGCTTTTTACCTTTAAAGCCCGGCATTTGCTTACGATCACCTTATCCCGGCAGGTTACTTCCCCTACATCCTTTAAAAATACATCCCGGCGGCAGATCTCTGTAATCTGATTTAACTGTATATAAACGGTTTGGCTCTGACTGCTTCCTCCCTGACTCATAGGGCTTTTCTCCACCCTTCTGCTTCTTCTGTCAGTACACTGGCTGGCGCAGCTGCATAGGCCGGAACTCCGGTTTCTGTCATATTATAATAAGCCACCACACCATTATCTACAAACAATCCCTCTTTCTCATATTCCGGCTCTTTCATTTTCCAGAACAGATATCCTGTTACCACTCCTGCTATAAGCAGCAGGAAAATAAGAACTGCTTTCACGCTTTTCATTTTCATCAGGCTCACATCCTTTCAAAGCTAGAATGTGCCTTTTTTTCATTTTTATTCGTTTTTTTCTATTTGCATTTCTCTGCCTGTTTTTATCCTTCAAAACGCTTTCGCAGTTCTTTTAAACATTTCTTCTCAAGGCGTGAGACCTGGACCTGGGACACCCCTAACACCTTGGCGGTCTCAGTCTGGGTCTGATTATAAAAATAGCGGCAGAGGATCAGCTTTTTTTCCTGTTCTCCCAGATCTTTCATGACCTTTTCCAGTGTAAGTCGGTTTAACAGCTGCTCCTGGGCCATATTTTTTTCTTCCAGCTTGTCCATTAAGACACCTTTTTCTCCCTCTGTAGCACTAAGAGGTCTGTAAATAGACTCCACCTGGGCTCCAGCTTCCAGAGAGGCTGCCACTTCTTCACTGCTGACCCCCAGCTTTCCTGCGATTTCTTCTACCGTAGGATCTCTGCCGTAAGCTTCCCCTAACTGTTCTTTTAAGACAATTACCTTT
>JBNMGK010000073.1:0-10142 GCA_050872205.1 Enterocloster sp. | reverse complement strand
AGTATTATACCAGTTTGACACATTTTCCGCAATCAGAAAGATACCAAAACATACCAGTTATTTTGTGCTTCTTTTGGAAAATGCAGACAATCAGCGGAGGCGCCACTGGCGCTTCCTCGATATGCATGGCAAAAAAGATCCCGAAAGGATCTAGGGGCTATGCCCTGTCTTCTTTCGGGAAATGTTTTCGTACAATGCAATATGTGATCATATGGGCCGCTGCTGTTATGATCCAGGATACCGGATAAGACAGATACAGCACCTCCAGCGTATGATTTGATATAAAAATAGTAAAGATCCAGAACACACGGAACCCGCAGGCTCCTGTTAATGATACGATCATCGGGATCACAGAATATCCCATTCCTCTTAAGCTGCCTACCATGCAGTCCATAAGACCGCACAGAAAATAGGTTCCGCAGATAATACGCAGTCTTCGCATTCCAAAGCTTAAAACTTCCGGGTCTGAAGAATAGATCCCCAACAGCTGATGACCGCCCAGAATAGCACCAAAGCCCAGCACCACGCCAACTACCGTTACTACCCCAAGGCAGATATTTTTGATCTTGTCAATACGGCCAAATTTGCTGCCACCCAGGTTCTGGCTGGTAAAGCTTAAGCTGGTCTGGTACACAGCATTCATGGCCGTGTATACAAAGCCTTCAATATTGGCAGACGCCGTATTTCCAGCCATGGCAATGGAACCAAAGGAGTTTACAGATGACTGGATCAGCACGTTGGATATAGAGAATATAGCTCCCTGCATACCTGCCGGAAGTCCTACACGGACGATCTGGGTCAGTTTCCCAGGCACAATGCGAAGCTTTGTAAGATGAAGCTTCATTGCACCGGATTCCTTCATCAGGCTGTTCATGATCAGTCCTGCTGATACACATTCGGAGATAACCGTTGCCCAGCCAACTCCGGCTACGCCCATTCCCAGTTTTATTACAAAGAACAGGTTTAAGACCACATTCACAGCTCCGGCTGCAAATAAAAAGTACAGCGGACGTCTGGTATCACCGATAGCCCTTAAAAGAGCTGCGCCAAAGTTATAGATCATAAGCACCGGCATGCCAACGAAATAGATCTTCAGATACAGCGCCGCCTGATCCAGTACATCATCTGGCGTTCCCATAAGGGTAAGCATGGGCTTTGAGGCAGTTTCTCCAAGAAATACAAGAAACAGTCCGCTTAATATCGCCATCATAATGGCTGTATGGACCGTATCCTGAATATCGTTTTCCTTCTGCGCTCCAAAATATCTTGCTGCCAGTACATTTACACCAACTGAAAGCCCCACAAATACATTGATCATAAGATTGATCAGAGAGGTGGTAGATCCAACGGCCGCCAGGGCAGTGCTGCCTGCAAACCGGCCTACCACAATAATATCCGCTGCATTAAAAAGCAGCTGAAGGATACCAGAAAGCATCAGTGGGATTGAAAAAATAAGGATCTTGCCCAGAAGTGGGCCGTTACACATATCTATTTCATAGGATTTTTTCATTGTATGTATGCTCCGCTTCCATCCAGCTTTCGGCCGTCTATGGTACAATTACTCCTCATCACACCGTCAGAGGGGTTCAGGTAATAGGTATGTCCCAGGGATTCCTGCCAGCCTGTCAGCATATATCCATCACTTCCAAACAGATACCACTTATCATTGATCTTTGCCCAGGCAGTAAGATATTCATCCTGATATTTATAACGCCATCCCTTTGCATCCTTTTCCCAGTTTCCCAGATGGAAATTCCGGTAGCTGGCCATATCTGATTCCGGTACTGCTGTAAAATAGTATTCTTTTCTCTCGTCATCCATTGAAAATTCTACCATATAGCACCGTTCCAGATTATCATAAACCTTTCCTGCGTCACTTTCCCGGTTAAATGTCTCCGGACGGATCACTGGATAATGTTCTCCTTCTTTCAGGCCATAGACCCGGCATTCCAGGTTTTTCTCTGTGCTGCCGTCATATGTGACAAGATAATAGCTTAAGGTTACATCTGCCAGGTTTAAATTATTTCCATCTTTTGTAATGGTAAAGGTATCCTTTTCTGATACACGGTTTCCCATTACATAAGAAGTGTAGCCGTCATAGATGGGAGTCTGACGGCTATTGATATCCATATGAAGAGTAAGTGGAACTTCTTTTTTAAAGGCAGAACCAGCCTGAGAAGAGAAGGTACTTCCTACAGCAAGAACTGCTGTAAGAAGCAGTGTTATACATTTTTTCACCAAACATCCTCCTCTCGTTTATCTTACTTTAAAATAACTTTCTTAAAGTTCTTCTTTCCCCTCTTAACTACAACGCCATCGCCAGCAAACTGGTCTTTTGCAAATACTGCCTTAATATCCTTGATCTGGGTTCCGTCAACAGATACGCCGCCCTGCTCTACGTTTCTTCTTGCCTCAGAACGGGATGCAGCCAGTCCGGATTTTGTAAGGACTGTTAAAATATCAATATTTCCATCTGTAAAATCTTCTTCACTCAGCTCGCAGGTTGGCATATTGTCTGTGTTAGCGCCGCCTGCAAATAAGGCTCTTGCGCCTTCCTGTGCTTTTGTAGCCTCTTCTTCACCGTGTACCAGCTTGGTCAGCTCAAATGCAAGGATCTCTTTTGCCTTATTTAACTGGCTTCCTTCCCACTTGTCCATCTCATCGATCTGCTCTAATGGCAGGAAAGTAAGCATACGCAGGCACTTAAGAACGTCAGCGTCGCCTACGTTTCTCCAGTACTGGTAGAAATCAAATGGAGAAGTCTTTTCTGGATCCAGCCATACAGCGCCAGACTGTGTCTTGCCCATCTTTTTGCCTTCGGAGTTTAATAACAGGGTAATGGTCATTGCATGTGCATCTTTACCCAGTTTACGGCGGATCAGCTCTGTACCGCCTAACATATTGCTCCACTGGTCATCGCCACCGAACTGCATGTTGCAGCCGTAGCGCTGGAACAGCTCATAGAAGTCGTAGCTCTGCATCAGCATGTAGTTAAACTCTAAGAAGCTTAAGCCTTTTTCCATTCTCTGCTTGTAGCACTCTGCACGGAGCATGTTATTGACAGAGAAATGTGGACCTACTTCTCTTAAAAATTCAATGTAATTTAAGTTCATCAGCCACTCAGCATTGTTTACCATCAGGGCTTTTCCATCAGAGAAATCGATGAAACGGCTCATCTGCTTCTTGAAGCAGTCACAGTTGTGCTGGATGATCTCAGGAGTCATCATCTTACGCATATCTGTACGTCCGGATGGATCACCTACCATACCAGTACCGCCACCGATCAGGGCGATTGGCTTGTTTCCTGCCATCTGAAGACGTTTCATCAGGCACAGTGCCATGAAATGTCCTACATGAAGGCTGTCTGCAGTCGGGTCAAAACCGATGTAGAAAACTGCCTTTCCTTCATTTACCATTTTACGGATTTCTTCTTCATTTGTTACCTGGGCGATCAGACCTCTGGCAACTAATTCTTCATAGATCTGCATTTTTTTCTTTCCTTTCATTTACCTTTATCTGGTTCTAATTATAGCAATTTTTTCTTTCATGTACAAGGAACGGGGAAAATAAAAAAAGCTCCATCCCGCTAAAGGACGAAGCTAAAAGATCCGTGTTACCACCTTAATTTACAGACAGCTCACACTGTCCGCCTTAGAAGGTACGCTCTTTCGAGGATACCCTGGTACTATAACGTGTACCGCCTCCGTTGCAGCCTACTAAACGCATTCTTAGTCATTCGGTGCAAAGCTCAGGGATGTATTCATGTTCTGCTTTCCATGCGCCTCTCATCAGCCGGCTGCTTTCTGTATGCTTTTGCAGAAAATTACTTGTTCCCATCATTGCCAAGTCATGAAATTAAGGCTATTATAGGCAGTTATCCTGTTTTTGTCAATGGGATTTTTTTGCGTTGCAAGTTCCTGAAAGTTATACTATAATGAGTCCTAAAGAAAAATAAGCCATACAAAAGTTACATCGGGAGGATAAAGGAGATATGAGTTTCACACTTGTAAATGAACTTCCAAGCCCTGCAGAGATACTGGAGCAGTTCCCTCTGCCTGAAAAGCTGGCAGTTTTAAAAGCTGAAAGAGATGAAGAGATCAAAAAAGTAATTACCGGACAAAGCAATAAATTCCTTGTTATCATCGGACCCTGCTCTGCTGATAATGAAGATGCTGTCTGCGACTATGCAAACCGTCTTGCAAAGGTTCAGGAGAAGACAAAAGACCGACTTCTCATTGTTCCAAGAGTTTACACCAATAAGCCAAGAACCACCGGCGAAGGCTATATGGGTATGCTCCACCAGCCTGATCCTGAGAAAAAGCCTGATATGCTTCAGGGCATCCTGGCAATCCGTCATATGCACATGAAGGTATTCCGTGAGACCGGAATGTCCACTGCTGACGAAATGCTGTATCCTGATAACCTTCAGTATCTGTCCGATATTATGTCCTATATTGCAGTTGGCGCACGTTCTGTAGAGAACCAGTACCACCGTCTGGTAGCCAGCGGCTGTGATGTACCGGTTGGTATGAAGAATCCTACCAGTGGCGACCTCAGCGTTATGTTAAACTCTGTTGTAGCAGCCCAGCTGCCTCACGACTTTATCTTCCGCGGTGATGAAGTTTCCTGCCCTGGAAACCCATTAGCCCATACCATCCTGCGCGGTGCTGTAAACAAGCATGGCCAGTGCATCCCTAACTACCATTACGAGGACCTGCACCTGCTCTTTGAGCTTTACTCCAAGAGAAACTTAAAGAACCCGGCCTGCATCGTAGATACCAACCACTCCAACTCCAACAAGAAGTATGCTGAACAGGTCCGCATTGCAAAAGAGATCCTTCACAGCCGCCGTCATTCTAATGACATCCGCCATCTGGTAAAAGGCCTGATGATCGAAAGCTACATCGAGCCAGGAAACCACAAGATCGGCGAACACTGCTACGGACAGTCCATCACTGACCCATGTCTGGGCTGGGATGAGTCTGAAAAGCTGCTGTACGATATTGCTGATATGGCCGACTAAAACACTCTGAAAATGAGCGTAAAAAAACTCCGTTCCTGATATATAAACAGGACGGAGTTTTTTGTTGCAATATTTTAGCTGCCCGCCATGGGACACTTTGTATATCCAGTGCCCGGCTGACCGGGCATTTTTTATGACGCCAGTGCTGTAATTCCAAAGTATGCCAGAACCACAATACCTAAAACAATACGATAATAACCAAAGAACTTAAAGTCATGTCTGCGCACATATCCCATTAAGAACTGAATAGAGTACACAGATACGCCAAAAGCAATGAGCATTCCCAGAATGGTGTAAAAGATCTGTGGACCAGTGAGAACATTGCCTTTTATAAAAAACTTTACAAGCTTTAAGAAGCTTGCTCCAAACATGACCGGAATTCCTAAAAAGAAGGAAAATTCTGCTGCCGCGCCTCTGGAACAGCCCAGTACCATGGCTCCTAAAATGGTAGAACCGGAACGGGATGTACCCGGAATCAGGGACAGAAGCTGGAACAGGCCGATAAAAAGGGCTGTTTTTGCAGAAATATGGCCTACCTTTGTAATGGACGGGTTTGCTGTAATGGAGCTGTTTTCCAGAACAATGAACAGCACACCATAAATGATCAGTGTGGCTGCTACCACATAAGCATTGTATAAATGTGCTTCCATCCAGTCATCTAATAAAAGTCCAAAGACAGCTGCCGGGATACATGCGATCACGATCTTGATCCACAGCGCCCAGGTAGCCTGCTTCTGTCTGGAAGACTTTGTAGGGCTGAATGGGTTTAATTTGTGAAAATACATCACTGCTACTGCCAGAATAGCACCTAACTGGATCACTACCAGAAACATATCTTTAAATGCATCCGGCTGGTTTAAGTGGATGATCTCATCTACCAGGATCATATGGCCGGTGCTGCTGATAGGCAGCCATTCTGTGAAACCTTCTACGATTCCCAGAACGATCACCTTTAAAATTTCTACTATACTCATAGTTGCTCCTTATATGTTATTTTTTTGATCACATCAGCTTATTTCGCCTGTTTTTCTACATTTTCGATCTGCCAGTCAATAGGCTCAATGCCATGTTCTCTTAAGAATTCATTGGTCTTGCTGAAAGGACGGCTGCCGAAAAATCCTCTGTATGCAGATAATGGGCTTGGATGAGGCGCTTCTAAGATCATGTGCTTTGGATTGTTTAACATGGCTTTCTTTGCCTGAGCCGGTCTGCCCCACAGGATAAATACCATAGGACGGTCCTGTTCATTTAACACACGGATAGCTGCGTCTGTAAACTGTTCCCAGCCAATATCATGGTGGGAATTGGCCTGATGAGCCCGCACAGTCAGAACTGTGTTTAAAAGCATAACACCCTGATCTGCCCATTTCTTCAGATAACCATTATTTGGTATGTAGCAGCCCAGATCGTCATGAAGCTCCTGATAAATATTCACTAAGGAAGGGGGGATATCTATATCCGGCTTTACGGAAAAGCTGAGACCATGGGCCTGACCATTATTATGATAAGGGTCCTGACCTAAAATAACTACTTTTACCTTTTCCAGTGGTGTAAATGCAAAGGCATTGAAAATATCATCTGGTGCCGGAAAAATCTCTCTTGTCTCGTATTCATGTTTTACAGTGTCATATAATTTTCTGTAATATGGCTTTTTAAACTCTCCGCTTAAGGGAGCCAGCCAGTCATTGGATATTGCAGCCATTTTTATGCTCCTTTTCTCCTGTAATGTTGTTAATGGATCATTATCTTCGCACAGAAATGCCTCTGCCAGCCAGATAATCCTTCAGGTCACAGATCTCCAATTCCTTATAATGGAACAGGGAAGCTGCCAGAACTGCATCTGCCTTTCCTTTGGTCAGTGCATCATAAAAATGCTCTTTTGTTCCTGCACCGCCGGACGCGATCACAGGAATGCTTACCAGATCTGCCACTGCTGCAGTCAGTTCATTGTCATAACCTGCTTTTGTGCCGTCGCAGTCCATACTGGTAAGAAGGATCTCACCTGCGCCTAAGGAATCTGCTTTTTTCGCCCATTCCAGCACATCTAAACCTGTATCTAAACGTCCACCATGTTTGTATACATTCCAGCCGGAACCATCTGCCCTGCGCTTTGCATCAATAGCAACCACCACACACTGTCTGCCGAACTTCTGGGCTGCGTCATGTATCAGCTGTGGGTTGTCAATAGCTGATGAGTTAATGGAGATCTTATCAGCGCCTTCTCTAAGAAGCATGCGAAAATCTTCCACTGTACGGATACCGCCGCCTACTGTAAAAGGGATGAACACCTTTTCTGCCACCTTACGCACCATATCTACCACTGTTTTTCTATGGTCGGAAGATGCCGTAATATCCAGAAATACCAGTTCATCCGCTCCGGCTTTATCATAAGCTGCCGCTATTTCCACCGGATCACCGGCATCCTTTAAATTTACAAAATTAACGCCCTTTACTACACGGCCGTTACTCACATCTAAGCAGGGAATGATCCTTTTTGTAAACATATTTCATTTTCCTTTCTTTGAACTGTAACGGAAATAAGTATCCTTAAGATCCTTATTACAATTTGATAAAGTTTTCCAGGATCTTAAGACCTGTCTGGCTGCTCTTTTCCGGGTGGAACTGGCAGGCGAACACATTGCCCTTCTCTACAGCCGCGTGGATATGGGTTCCGTATTCCGTAGTGGCTGCTACAATATCTTCTGTGTCTGCTTTCAGATAATAAGAATGGACAAAATCTACATAGCTTCCATCAGGAATTCCCTGAAACAGTCGGGACTCCGGACGTACTTTTAAGGAATTCCAGCCCATATGAGGAACTTTCATTCCCGGGGCTTCCGGTATTTTAAGGATCTTTCCCGGAAGCAAGCCAAGGCCTTCAACACCAGGACTTTCTTCACTGCTTTCAAACATCAGCTGCAGTCCCAGACAGATTCCCAGAAAAGGAGTTCCTTTTTTTACCACTTCTTTTATCACATCCACCAGCCCATACTGGTGCAGACGCTCCATGGCATCCCCAAAGGCGCCTACGCCTGGAAGGATCACTTTGTCAGCTGCCAGAAGTTCCTCTCTGTCTCTGGTGATCACCGGAGTTTCTCCCAGATAAGCCAATGCTTTTTCCACGCTTTTTAAATTTCCTGCGTCATAGTCTATTACAGCGATCATGGTCATTCCTCACTTTCGTGTTTTATTTTTCAAGCATCCAGCGGACCGAATTTTCGTGGACAGAAACACCTCTTTCTTCTGCCTCCTTTGGAAGCTGGTAAAAGCTTTCGTTGATACGGTATAATCTGGATTTCTGATTAAAATAAATGATCTTTTCAAAAGGCCACCGCATAACCGTAGGAGTGGCAAAGCCTTCTCCCAGCTCCAGGATCACAAGGGAACGGTTAATGGTACCGGTCTGCCATTTCATATAGTCCTTCCACCTTGGAAGATAGCCTTCTTCAATATATGTTTCTGCCTTTATGGTATTTCCTGTAAGAGGAGCTTTGCAGTGTGGACAGACATCATCGGGCACTTCACTTTCTTCCCAGATATCCTTGGTACATGCCTTGGAGCACTGTCTCCAGTGGATATTTCCGCAGGGAGCCACGATCCTGTTTTTGTCAAATGGAACCTCGTAAACAGCCCCATCTGTTAAAGTAGTGACAATGTAGTAATCTTTATCCCTGATCAGATCATAAAGGGCCTCATATGCTGCTTTCAGTTCAGCCTGAGCTGGATCGCTTAAATGGCGGAAGCGGATCTCCTTTTCATCCTCCCGCAGCGCCCATTCTTTTCCAATGCCAATCAGGACTTTCTGGGCTTCTTTTATTTTTTCCATGACCTCTGTCTTTACATTTTCCATTAATCTTTCTGCCTTCCTGCAAATTATGTCAATCAACATAATACCACAGACAGCCCTTCATTTCAATGAAACACTTTATAAACCTACTTGATCACTATTTTAAAGGTTACTGTTCATGCGTTGCATGACCAGTAACGGAATTTGCCGTGGCTTCGCATTTAAATACGGCAAATTCCTGCAACCACCACGTTATCTTACGGCACTTCCGGTATCAAAAGTGCCTACCCATGTACAGTAACGAAAGTTCTATAAAAAAAGTGACATTTGGCATTTATTATTTTCACTTTTTGTGTATACTGATGTTAGATATAGAAATAGGGTAAAAAATGTATAAAATATTAGAAAGTAAACGGGAGGAAGCAAAAAATAATGAAGAAGTTCAAACGTATTTTTGTGATCGTAATGGATTCTTTTGGCGCAGGCCATGCAAAAGACGGTGCTGCTTACGGCGATGACGGGGCAGATACCATGGGCCATATTGCAGAGAAACATGCTAACTGGAAGATCCCAAACCTTACAAAGCTGGGACTTGCCAATCTGCATCCTTTAAAGGGAGTAACACCGGCCGAACATCCTTTAGGCTATCAGCTGGTCCTGAATGAAAAAAGCTGCGGAAAAGATACCATGACCGGACACTGGGAAATGATGGGCATCTATACCACAAAGCCATTTGTTACCTTTACAGAACATGGTTTTCCGCCTGAACTGATCCACGAACTGGAGGAGCGCACCGGACATAAGATCATTGGAAATAAGAGTGCCAGCGGTACGGAAATCCTGGATGAACTGGCAGAAGAAGAGATCGCAACCGGTCACATGATCGTGTATACATCCGCTGACTCTGTGCTCCAGATCTGCGGAAATGAGGAGACTTTTGGGCTGGATGAACTTTACCGCTGCTGCAAGATCGCCAGAGAGCTGACCATGAAGGACGAGTGGAGAGTAGGACGTGTCATCGCAAGGCCTTATGTTGGAAAGAAAAAGGGCGAATTTAAGCGTACCAGCAACCGCCATGATTATGCCTTAAAGCCTACAGGAAAGACGGTGTTAGACGCATTAAAGGAAAATGGATATGATGTGATCTCTGTAGGAAAGATCCGTGATATCTTTGACGGCGAAGGCATTACAGAAGCTTATAAATCCAAGAGCTCGGTTCACGGCATGGAGCAGACCATTGATATTGCACAGAATAATGATTTTACAGGTCTCTGCTTTGTGAACCTGGTTGATTTTGACGCATTGTGGGGCCACAGAAGAAATCCGGAAGGT
>JBNMGK010000277.1:0-3942 GCA_050872205.1 Enterocloster sp. | reverse complement strand
TTCAATATCTCTTCCTACCTCTGATGGCAGGTAAAGATAATACACTGGTTATCCCAGGCTTTTGAAAGCCATTTCAAGGCAGTTTTTAAACGGTCATCATCGTAGAGAGCAAAGCTGTCATCAAAGATCAGAGGCATATTGCCTTTATCACCGATAACCAGCTTGGCGGCAGCCAGACGGACAGCCAGATAGATCTGGTCCATAGTGCCGCTGCTGACCTGTTCAATAGGAACCAGGCGGGTGGGCGTGTTCATAAAGATATTTAAGTCCTGATCAATGCTCATGCTGCGGTAAATGCCGCCGGTAATGCCTTCGATGAGTTCTGAGGCAGTTTTGTTTAAATAAAGTCCGAAGGAATCACGGATGGTAGTAGACAAATTGGTCATGGTATCCTGAGCCAGATCTACGGCATCTAATTCTTCCTGGATACGCTCATTTTCTGCCAGTACATGCTTTAATTTTTCTGCTTCATTTTTCTTTGCAGCCAGCTGTTCTAATTTCTGCTCCAGTTCCCACTGGATGTGCTGCTGTTTCTCAATTTCTTCTGATACCCCTTCTTCTGTCTGCTGCAACTTACTGATCTCTTCAGACATGGTTTTTAAGGTATTTTCAGACTGTTCTACAGCTTTGCTTAACCGCAGGAAACCACCCAGCTTCTCTTCCAGGGCATCCAGTGCTTCTTTGGAAATGGCAGAGTCCTGGAGGTGTCTTGAAAAGATCTCCTGAAGGAGTCTTGTTTCAGCATCTAACTGCTTTTTAAAATGCCTGCTGCGGTTTATCACCATGATCCCGGCAGCCAGAAAAAGAACACCACACAGACTGGCTAAAAGCGCCGGAAGCTGCAATGTGGCCGGTGAAAGCTGTAAAAATCTGGGAGCCAGACTGGAGAGAAAGGCAATACCGGTTTCCGGTGCCAGCAGGAAGAACAGGCCGCTTCCAATGCCAAGAACTGCAAGAAGCAGCAGGAAAAATGCCCCTACAGTCCGGGAACGTTTATTGCAGGCAGCTTTGGCACTGGTATAGTCCTCAAAATGCTGTCTGGTCTCATCTCTGTATTTTTCAACAGATGCCTGGTCCGTAAACTGGCTGTTTAGTAAGATCTGCCGTCCTTTTGCAGCCTTTTCTAAAAGCACCTCTTTTTCTTTCTGCTTTTTATCCAGTTCCTCTTTTACAACACCCCGTTCCTTGCGTCTGGCCGTCAGGTGGTTGGCATATTCCGGGGCAGATATTTCCTGTTCGATCTTTCGGATCTCACTGAGGGCTGCTGTATAACTTTTGGCAGCTTCCGGCACAAACTGGGCTTCTAACTGCTTGCGCTGTGCCTTTAAATAGGCGCTGGCTTTTGTGATATTTAAGGCAATGCTTCCGGAGGTATTTAAGTTTGCAATGTAATTTCGCAGCTCCGAAACCATTCCTCCGTCTGTGGCACATTTTAACTGGCCGATGCTGATGGTATTATCATAGGCAGTTTCTGACAGGCCGCAGCGCAGCTTGTCCCACAAAGCTTTGTTACTTTCTTCTTCTTTTCCAGTAGTTTCATTAATGACAGAAAGCCGCTTGTCCCCTTTCTGGAAACGGCGCTCGATGCGGTAAACTTCCCCGTCACATTCTACACGCAGATAACCTTCGTAGACACCGCTCTGGGTCCATGGCTGGAATTTGGAGTAGGTATCATTTTTAGATGCACGTCCCCGTCCACGTTCAATGCCAAAGAGCATGCCCTTGATAAAGGTATGTAAGGTGGATTTTCCGGCCTCGTTCTTTCCGTAGACTACATTTAAGCCGTCCTGAAAGGAAACGTCCCGGTTATGAAATTTTCCAAAGCCGTCAATATGCAGACTGAGTATTTTCATGGGCTTAGCTCCTTTCGTCGGTGGTGTGAAGCAGGGCATTGACACCGTAGTACAGTGCCTTCTTTTCTACAGGCCCCATATCATCATTCTGGAGTGCCTGGATGAAGAAGCCGATCATGTCACTGGAATGTTCTGCAAACAGAGCAGAAAAATCATAATCCGGTTCTGTATCGTCAATGACCTCCGCAATGCGGTAAAATGTTTGCAGGGAAGACAGATCAAATTCAATATCCGGGTCCCGCATACCCTTGATGCGGAAGCGGTAAATATTGTTTGTACCCCGTTTTTTGATCTCTGCTTCGATCCGGTCCTCCAGCTCTCCGTTTGTTGTTTCCTTTGAAACGTTTACAGCCAAAGGCATGTACTGAAGAGAGGCAGCAGGAACAAATTCCAGATGGGTCAGTTTCCGGGTCACAGGATGGATCTCACCTGTAAAATATCCGTGGATACCGGTTTCTGTCAAGTCCAAAGGCTCCGGTGAACCGCAGTAAGCCATTTTATCCTCAGCAATTACCTGAGGTTTGTGGATATGTCCTAAGGCAATGTAGGAAAATGGGGATAATTCCAGGCTGTTAAAGTTTAGTGGCAGGTGGGAAGCATCGCCTCCGTGTGCCATAAGGATCTGGATACGGTTATTTAAAGGAACCTGGATGTCCTCTAACAGTGGTTTTTTGATCTCTGTGGTGTGATAGCTGAAACCGTAAACTTCGGTGTTGATATCTTCAAAATACACAGATTTTAAAGTGGGGTCCATGAGAAAGGTAACATTTGGGCTCCATGCAAAGCTTAAAAGGGCAGAATTATCCCGGATGCGGTCATGGTTCCCGGCAATGAGGATGACTTTTACATTGGGGATGGTAGTAAACAGATAGTTGACTTCTTTTAGGTCACGCGCCAGTGGCTGGCGGTGGAACAGATCACCGCTGATAAACAGGCAGTCCGCCTGTATCTTTCCAGCCTGGGCAACGATCTTCTTAAAGGTATCTTTGATCGCCTGGGCACGTTCACTTCCCCAGGGCTTATCTGCATCGGGAGTCATTCCCCAGTGGATATCGCCTGTATGGATAAATTTCATGGATGCCTCCTTTTTAGTTCACATATTCAAAAGCGGCGCAAAACAGGGAAAATGTTTTGCGCCGGAGAGTGATTATAACTCGCAGTTGTTTACAGTTCTTGGGAATGGGATAACGTCGCGGATGTTGGACATACCGGTCAGATACATTACGCAGCGCTCAAAGCCAAGTCCGAAACCTGCATGACGGGTAGAACCGTATTTACGAAGATCCAGGTAGAAACCGTAATCCTCTTTCTTAAGTCCCAGCTCATCCATTCTTGCAACCAGCTTGTCATAGTCATCTTCACGCTGGCTTCCGCCGATGATCTCGCCGATTCCAGGAACCAGACAGTCTACTGCAGCAACGGTCTTGCCGTCTGGGTTCATCTTCATGTAGAATGCCTTGATCTCCTTTGGATAATCAGTAACGAATACCGGCTTCTTGAAGATCTCTTCAGTCAGGTAACGCTCATGCTCAGTCTGCAGATCGCAGCCCCAGGATACCTTGTAGTCGAACTTGTCATTGTGCTTCATGAGAATGTCAACTGCCTCAGTATAGGTAATGCGGCCGAACTCAGAGTTGAGAACGTTGTGTAAACGGTCTAACAGACCTTTGTCTACGAAGTTGTTGAAGAAGTTCATCTCTTCCGGAGCATGCTCTAATACATATTTGATAACATATTTTAACATGCCTTCTGCAACACGCATGTTGTCATCCAGATCAGCGAAAGCCATTTCCGGCTCGATCATCCAGAACTCAGCTGCATGGCGGGTGGTGTTGGAGTTCTCAGCACGGAAGGTAGGTCCGAAAGTATATACGTTGCGGAATGCCATAGCGTAGGTTTCTACGTTTAACTGGCCGCTTACAGTCAGGTTGGTTGGCTTTCCGAAGAAATCCTGCTTGTAATCAACGGTTCCGTCCTCATTCTTTGGAATGTTGTTCAGATCCATAGTGGTAACCTGGAACATTTCGCCTGCGCCTTCGCAGTCACTTCCTGTGATCAGCGGAGTGTGGACATATACGAAGTCATGCTC
>JBNMGK010000203.1:0-5169 GCA_050872205.1 Enterocloster sp. | reverse complement strand
ATCCTACGGATATAGCTGGCGGTATATTTCTTGGAACGGTTGTCGCTTTTGTCTGTGTGTGTGCTGCTAAAAAAGCAGAACATCATATAAATTCAATAAATATCCAAAGAAAATGACATTGTTTTATGAACCCCTTGCGCTTATAATAAAATTATCAGCAAATTTGTAAAGATATAATGTGTAAAAAAAGGGGGACACGCAGATGGTTTATCAGGCGATCAAAGCATTAGTACAATATGGACTGGATAAGGGTCTGCTTACAGAAGATGACACCATTTATGCCAGAAATCAGATCCTGGAAGCATTGAAAATGGATGAATACGAAGAACCGGAGGAAGACGGGGAGCTTGCAGGGGCAGACCTGGAGACGATCCTTAAGGTACTTCTTGACTATGCAGCTGAAAATGGTCTTTTACAGGAAAACAGTGTTGTATACAGGGATCTTTTTGATACAAAACTGATGAACTGCCTGATGCCAAGGCCAGGTGAGGTAATTAAGGAATTCTGGGAGAAATATAAAGTTTCACCGGAAACTGCTACGGATTACTACTACAAGCTGAGCCAGGATTCCGACTATATCCGCAGATACCGTGTATGTAAGGATATGAAGTGGACCACAGATACGAAGTACGGCACACTGGATATCACGGTCAACTTATCTAAGCCGGAAAAGGATCCTAAAGCCATTGCAGCAGCGAAACTGGCAAAACAGAGCGGATATCCCAAATGCCAGCTGTGTATGGAAAATATTGGCTATGCAGGCAGAGTGAACCACCCGGCAAGAAACAATCACCGTGTGATTCCAATCACTGTAAACGACAGCAAATGGGGATTCCAGTATTCACCTTATGTTTACTATAATGAGCACTGTATCGTGTTTAATGGCCAGCATATCCCAATGAAGATCGAGCGGGCTACTTTCAGAAAGCTGTTTGATTTTATCAGCCAGTTCCCCCACTATTTCCTGGGATCCAATGCAGACCTTCCGATTGTAGGCGGATCTATTTTAAGCCATGACCATTTCCAGGGAGGTCATTATACCTTTGCAATGGCAAAAGCACCTATCGAGAAGTATTATAAGGCAGAAGGATACGAAGATGTGGAAGCAGGTATCGTTTACTGGCCAATGTCTGTACTGCGTCTGCGCTCCAAGTCCTGCGATTCCCTGATCGATCTGGGAGATAAGGTATTAAAGGCATGGCGAGGTTATACCGATGAGGCGGCTTTCGTATATGCGCAAACAGATGGAGAACCTCACAATACCATTACCCCTATTGCTAGAAAAAACGGGGATATGTATGAGCTGGATCTGGTGCTGCGAAATAACATTACCACAGAAGAGTTCCCACTGGGCGTTTACCACCCACATCAGGAGCTGCATCATATTAAGAAAGAAAATATCGGTCTGATCGAGGTAATGGGACTGGCAGTATTGCCGTCCAGACTGAAAAAAGAACTGGCCGAGCTGGCTGAGTACATAGTAGAAGGCAAAGATATCCGCAGCAATCCGGATATTGAAAAACATGCAGACTGGGTAGAAGATTTCCTGCCTGTATACAAAGAAAAAGGCATTGAGATCACAAAAGACAATGCAGAAGATATCTTAAAAGAAGAAGTAGGACAGGTATTTGCCAAAGTTCTGGAAGATGCCGGTGTTTATAAGTGTACACCGGAAGGACGAGAGGCTTTTGAACGGTTCTTACGTACAGTTGATTTCCTTAAAGAATAAAAGATTAGGGTCCCGCCTGGTGGCGGGACCTTTTGCTGTTGTTTGAAGATGCCAATTCCCGCCACCGGGCGGGCTTTTTGATGCCAAGCGTATCCAGGAAGCACCGGTGATACATTCGGAGATTGCTTTTGGGCGGTTAGTTTCCATCATCTTCCAGTTTATGCGGCAGCCGCCCCCGCAGGAACCTCTTCTTTAACTCATTTAAATGGAAGGGGATCAGCGGGTAAATATAGCTTTTTCCTGCAATGGTCCTGTTAAAGATAATGGCACAGAAGGAGAAGATGATGCCAATCACAAAGCCCCAGATATTGAAAATGGCAGTGCAGATCAGAATGATGATACGCATAAATTTCATGGCATAGCCAAGTTCAAAGCTGGCCTGGGAGTAGTTGGCGATAGTGACGAAAGCCATGTACAGCATGGTTTCTGAGTTAAACCACCCGGATTCCACAGCGTATTCTCCCAGTACGATACCGGCGATAACGCTGAGAGGTGTTGTGAGCATATTTGGAGTATTTACCGCTGCCAGACGCAGGCCGTCAATGGCAAATTCCAGGATCAGAAGCTGCCAGATCAGGGGAATATTACAGGGATCGGACAACCGGATAAACTGGAGCCAGTGAGGGATCAGCTCTGTATTTTGCATCAGCATCAGCCAGGTAGGTGTAAGAAGCATGGAAAGCAGGGAGATCAGCATGCGGCTTAAACGCAGATAGGTACCTGTAACTGGTGGGAAGTAATAATCGTCAGCCTCTTCGATGATATCAAAGACGGAAGAGGGCAGTATCATGGCAGAGGGGGAGTTATCTACCAGAATAACGATATTTCCCTCTAAAATAGAGGCGGCAGAGGTATCCGGCCGCTCCGAAAATTTGAATTTGGGAAATGGATTGAACCATTTTCCAGGGAAAATACATTCTGCCAGACTTTCCTGGTTCATGGAAAGTGCATCTACTTCTACAGTCTGTATCCTTTTTTTGATCTTTTCAATCAGCTTTTGGTCAGCCCGGCCTTCCATATAGCACATGGCAATATCTGTGTGGGAGCTTTCTCCGGCAGTCAATATTTCCATGATCAGCTTCGGGTCACGGATCCTGCGGCGGATCAGGGCTGTGTTAAACACCAGAGTTTCCACAAAACCGTCTCTGGAACCACGCATGACCTTGTCTTTTTCCGGTTCGCTGACTCCTCTGGCCGGATAGGTACGGCAGTCAATGGTAAGGCACTTATCATAGCCGTCAATAAAAAGGCAGGAAACGCCGGAGAGGAGCTGGATGATCATTTTCCGGCTGTCTGATAAAAGGCCGATCTCACCATAGGGCAGATATTTTTTGGAAAAGCTATGGGCGTCTTCTGGCATATCGTCTGCCTTGATAGAGGAAAAGCCTTGTAATATTTTCAAGAGGGAGTCATCTTTTGTAAAGCCGTCAATAAAATATAAACAGGCTTTTTTATCGGCAATAGTAAGGACGCGGTATACAACGTCAAAATTTTTATCCACATGGAGCGCCTGGTTTAACCAGGTCATGTTTTCTTCCAGCTGATCTGTAAAATACATGGAAAACTCCTTTCTGCTGACAAAATGGCAGAAGAACAAATGTCCGCAACACAAAGACAAAACAAAACTGTTCCCTAAATCATGTGAAATAATACACAAACAGTTTCTGCAATTGTCAGACTTGTAGGGTAGTATATCCGGAAATGAGAAAACTATGTAAGGACTTTAGAAGATATGTCACATCTGCCAGTAAGAAACAGAAGAAAAATCGACAAAAACCGACGAATTTTATAGGATTATACCTAAAAAAATAAAAGGTATTTGCTAAAATGCACAAAAAGATTGACAAAGCTGTGAAACGATGCTATAGTAGCACTTGTAAGCAGCACAAAGGAGTGCCTTACAGGTTTTTGTTTGGTATGGGGATGCCAGCAATATTTTATAGTGTGACGGTTTTTGATCGTGACTAAGAGCTGCCTTCTGTGGGGGAAGGGCAGCTCTTCTTGTATCTGTAGGAAAAACAAAAGGAGTGGAGAGAGGACAGAACTATATGGGAAAAACAAGCAGTTTGAAACACCTACTTGAACAGATAAAACTTCTGCAAAAGGATAAAAAAATACGTCTGGTGATCACTATGGGTGCAGTGCTTCTTTCTGCCTTTATCCAGGCCTGGGCTATCCAGGTATTTGTAAGACCGGCAGAGATCATTTCCGGTGGTTTTTCCGGTGCAGCTATGCTCATCGAACGTGTGGGAAGCTTGAAAGGACTGACCATTCCCATGCAGGTGACCATGATCCTTTTAAATATTCCGGTGGCTCTTATGTGCTGCCGGGGCATCAGTGTCCGGTTTACCGTAGTGTCACTGCTTCAGGTCGTATTTGGAAGTATATTTTTGCAGATATTTTCATTTCAGCCTATTTTTACAGATGAGATCTTAAATGTGATCTTTGGAGGCGTGATCTATGGTACTTCCATTGTAATAGCCCTTAAGGGAAATGCATCTACCGGTGGTACCGACTTTATTGCGCTGTATGTATCTAATAAAACAGGAAAATCTATCTGGAGTTATGTATTCTTTGGAAATGCATTGATGTACTGTGTGTATGGCGTGATCTTTGGCTGGAAATTTGCGGGATATTCCATTATCTTCCAGTTTATATCCACCCATATGATCTCTGCTTTCCACCACCGCTACGACCTGGTAACTCTCCAGGCCACAACTGAAAAGGGACCGGAGGTAGTAGCTCTTTATATTAAGCATTTCCGCCATGGAATTTCCTGTGTGGAAGCAGTAGGCGGTTACAGTGGAAGAAAGATGTATCTTTTAAATACGGTGATCTCTTCTTACGAAATAGCAGATGCCGTCCACGTTATGCAGGAGGCAGATGGGCATGTGATCATCAATGTACTGAAAACAGAACAGTTTGTTGGACATTTTTACAGGGCGCCTATGGAGTAGGCGTCCTTTTTTAGGATAAAAAATGCCTGCAAAAGCAGGCAGAACAGGCATTTCAGGCAAAAAAATAAAGCCCTGACAAGTGTGGTAGTAGTGGTGCAGGGCTTTATAAAATGTACAGAACAGGCGTTCTGAACACTCTGAGTATACAGCAGATTGAACAAATAGTCAAGAAGAATTTATGGTGAGCTGACTTGAAAAAGTAAATTCCAGTGCAGTGGTAAATTCCACCAGACATTAAAATTTCTTGATTTTATTGAATTATAATGAGCAAAATCTTTAGATAACTGCTATAATTAAGCTAACTTCTCATAAAATATCTGAGTTTATGACATGGAAAAGAGACCTCTGGATTTTTGGGGTGCAAGACTAAATTCCACAGGCCACATCTAAAAAATGTGAATTGCTAAGTTCCAGTCTGACAGCAGATTTTTATGCTAAGTTAGTGGTTAAAGCGAATCAGCTTAGGTGTCAGATTGACCTCGT
>JBNMGK010000179.1:0-5589 GCA_050872205.1 Enterocloster sp. | reverse complement strand
TATTCACTGCCGGAAGATTATGGACATGCCCTTCCAAAAGAGGTGCTGCTGTATTTCTCTTATGACAAGTCCTTAGACCAGACAAGCCGCAGCGTTCTGTATAAGAATATTTTACAGTATGTAAATCCTTCTTCTGAGGTTTACCAGACCTATGTGCGGGAAATGGAACAGTTTGCCATGGAGCAGCTGTTTGCAGGAAGGATGAACAGCGCCCTGGCTGTTATTTATGAGCATATGCTCTATAAAGACATGATCGATACGAAAACAGCAGCGATCCTGCCGAGAGTATTGTGCTGCAGCCGTGTAAAATGTGAAAACAGCCGTATGAAATATGTGGTGGTACGCTGCGAGGAGCTGCGTGAGGAAGAAGCATTTCCACTGGAGAACGGGGAAGCCTATGTGCCAGTGGTTTCTAAGAATACAGTGCTTTTCTTCCAGGATACTTACGGTGGCCGTTATTTAAACATCAGCCACAGGCGGCTTCCGGCTATGGACAAAAAAGAGCTGCTGGATCAGTGCTATGAGGTATATCCGGATCATCCGATCCTGAAGCTTCGTGCCTGCGAGACCGTAGTGAAAAAGGGTGTTGAAACAGAAGAGGAGGTACTTCTTTTAGAGGATACCTTAAACCAGTTAAAGTTAAATCCGGTATATGAGAAAAAGCTTCTTGGCCTGGTAACGGATTATTACTGTAAAAAGACAGCTTCTGATACAGAAGGCGGGGAAGAGCGCTGTACCTTCCTGGTGCAGATGGACAAATCCCTTCTGGATCATCAGGCACGGAAGAAGATCTGTGAGATCTTTATTGACTGCAATTACCTGCGGGAAGCTTATGATATGCTGGTGGATTATGAGATCCAGGACATTGATCCGGACAAATTGCTGGATTTATGTACCCGCATGATCCTTTTACAGTTGTTTGACCAGGATGAACATCTGCTGCGTCTGGCGGAGAAGGTATTTGAGGCAGGAAAGGCAGACAGCGTGATCTTAGATTATCTCTGTGAACATTATAATGGTACCACAGCCCGGATGTATGAGATCCTGATCCAGGCAGTAGGGGCTCATGTGGAGACCTATGATCTGGAGGAACGCCTGTTAGCCCAGATGCTGTTTACAGGCAGCTGTGCCCAGATGGATTCTGTTTTTGACTTATACATGAAGCGGAAACAGACCAAGGAAAGCATGGTCAAGGCTTATTTTACCCAGAAATGTATTCAGTATTTCTTAGAGGGAAAAGAGATCGACCAGACCATCTTTGGCTACCTGAAAAACGCAGTTGCCGCTATGAACAAGGAGAAAATGCCAACCATTTATCTTCTGGCTCTTACCCGTTTTTATGGAGAGCAGAAGGAGCTGAATATATCCGATGATGAGAAGAAGCAGCTTCAGATGATGCTGGATCTTCTGTTAGAAGGGGGAATGGTATTCCCTTATATGAAGCAGCTGGCAGAGGTGGTGTCAGTGCCGGAAGATATCATGGATAAGACGATCATTGAGTACCGGGGGGATAAAAACAGACAGCCCTGGATCGAAATGCGGATCCGTCCACAGGAAGAGCATTTTACAAGAGAAGAGATGCGCCGGGTTTACCAGGGCATTTATATCAAGGAAATAACGCTGTTTAAGGGGGAGACCCTGGAATACCAGATCTATGAACGAAAGGAAAACGGAGCCGTCCTTGTAAAAGAGGGCCGTGCAGCCTGTGAACTGAAGACAGAGACCAAAGAAAACAGCCGTTTTGCCTGCCTAAACCAGATGTCAGAGGCACTGGCAAAACAGGATGCTGACGGACTTTTAGAGGCAATGGAAGACTATGTAAAGAAGTCCATGGCTTTAGGTATCTTATTTCCGGTGAAATAAGTGGGATTTACCCTTAAATTATAGAAATGTACGAATATGTACTAAGCACAACGGAGGAAACGAACAGATGGAAGGACTTGTAATAGGGCTGGATCTGAATGATGATTATTCCCAGATCAGCTGCAATGAAAAAGAAAAGTCCTGGACAGTTCCTACTGTGATCTGCCGCAGAAAAGAAAAAGAGACCTGGCTCATAGGGGAAGAAGCCTATGCAGCCACTCTTTTGGGAGAGGGGGTCATTGTAGACAAGCTGCTGAAAATGGTCCGCAAAGATGGTACCTCTACTATAGGAGGCATCTGCTATACAGGAACGGATCTTTTAAAGATATTTTTAAAGAAATTACTGGAGTATCCCTTTAAGGAATTCCATACAGATGAGGTGGCTCAGCTTGTGATCACCATGCATAAGACAGACGCAAGAGTGACAGACTGCCTGATGTACTGCGCTGATTATTTGAACATTCCCAGAGACCGGGTCCATGTGATCAGCCATACAGAAAGCTTTGCCTACTATGTTTTAAGCCAGAGAAAAGAGCTTTGGAGCAATCAGGTGGGCTTATTTGAGTTATCAGAAGACCGGCTCTGTTATTATGAAATGAAGGTGCAGAGAGGCATGCGCCGCAATATGGTACAGGCAGAGGCACAGAACCAGGAGGAAGCCTTTGACCTGGATATCCTGGATTCTCCGTCCGGAGGAAAATTAGCAGATCAGATCCTTTGCTCCTGTGGGGAAAAATTACTGGAAAAGAAGCTGTTTTCTACTGTATTTCTTACTGGAAAAGGTTTTGAGCGCCAGGACTGGGCCACCGGTTTTATGAAGCTTGCCTGCAACCGCAGAAGAGTATTTGTGGAAAATGTATTATTCTCCAGAGGTGCTGCGATCAAGGCAGGAGATTATCTGGTCCAGGGAACGGAATTTCCCTATGTATTTGTCTGTGAGGGACGTTTGAAGGCTGAGGTGGCTTTAAAGGTAGTCCGTGCCGGTAAGGAGATCATGTTGGCAGTGGCTTCCTATGGAGATAACTGGTATGAGTCCAAAAGCTCTCTGGAGCTTATTTTAGATGACCAGAAGGAGATCGAATTTATTATTTCCCATTTGGATTCCCGGAAGAAACGGATCGTCTCCGTGCCTCTTACCGGTTTTCCGGAGCGGCCGAAGCGCACCACCAGGATCCAGATGAACATTGGCTTTACCGATGAAAATACCATGGCAGTGGTGATCCGGGATAAGGGATTTGGGGAACTGTTCCCGGCCAGTGATACGGTTATCAGACAAGAGGTGATCCTATGAGTTTATTGCTTTGCAGAAGGGAGCGGGTAAAGCATCCCTTTTATATTGAGGTGCTGGGCATTCATATTTATTCCTCCCAGGAGCTTTGTTATGTGATCTATCATCATCCTCTGCTGGTGATGAATGATTTTACAGATGCCTCTTTGTTTTCTTTTATAAGAAATGAGCTGGGAATGGGCTTTTTGGCAGGACGTATGGAAAAGCTCATAGAGGCCGGTGGAAAGCCGGAAGAAGCCTTATATCTTTTCCTTTCTGAGTGTGATTATTATTCGGAAAAGGAAGCCCAGAAGTTTAAGCAGACAGCAGCTTCCTACAGAAATCTGCCGGAACATGCCTATGAAAAGGCAGTGGCTGATTACCTCTTTTCCAGAAAACAGTATGGAAGAGCGGTACAGCGTTATGAAAAGCTGGTGGAAGCAGAGGAAAATAAAAAGAAGGAAAAGAACTTCTGGTCTGAGGTTTATCAGAACCTGGGTGCGGCTTATGCCCAGATGTTTCAGTTCCATAAGTCCTATAAGGCATATAATACGGCTTTTGGATTAAATGAAGATCCCCAGATCCTGGAAAAAATCTATCTTCTTACCTGTTTTGCTCCCGGACTTTCCATTGATGAAAGCTATCAGACACTATTTAAGCCGGAGCTTAAGGAAGAATGGAAGCAGAAATTAGACCAGGCAGAGCTGACGGCAGGACAGGCAGAAGGCTTAAAGACACTGCGGGCCATGTGGAAGCAGGACCCGGCAGGACAGTTAGAACGGGCGGGCCGTCTGGTGGGAAAGTGGAAAGCAGAGTACAGAGTGACACAGGGGTAGAGACCTTGAAAAACTGACATATTATAAGCAGGAGGCATGACATAAAATGGCATTTCAGACAGCAAAGGAGTACCTGGAAAAAAGAGGCTTTGGAGACAGGATCAAAGAATTTGATGTTTCCAGTGCTACAGTAGAGTTGGCAGCAGTGGCAGTAGGCTGTGAACCGGCCCATATTGCAAAAACATTATCCTTTTTAACAGGAGAAGGACCGATCCTCATTGTGGCAGCAGGAGACGCCAAGATCGACAACCACAAATATAAATCCTTTTTCGGTGTAAAGGCGAAAATGCTCACTGTAGAGCAGGTTTCAGAGCTGATCGGCCATGAAGTAGGCGGCGTATGCCCCTATGGCATCAAAGAAGGCGTTAAGGTGTATTTAGATGAGTCTTTAAAGCGCTTTGACGTAGTCTATCCCGCCTGCGGAAGCAGCAACAGTGCTGTAAAGCTGTCTATCCCGGATCTGGAAAAGTCCTGTGACTTTGAACAGTGGGTGGATGTGTGTAAGCTGCCTCAGTAAAGCTGCATCTATATAAGTTTGCTCTTGACAAAATCAGAAAAAATATTTATGCTTGAAAACAGCAGTATAAAAAACGGTGATGAACAAGAGGAGTACATTTTTAAGACCCTCAGAGAAAGCGGCTCACTGGCTGAAAGGCCGCTTGGAAAATCTGGAAATGGAAGGTAGCTTGTGAGCCGGACAGGTGAGAAAGATACATTAGCCTGTTCCGTTTGCCCGCGTTAAGGGAGAGAATGCGAAATAGTTTAAGATGTGTAAAAGATATGTTTTAAATTTTCGTATTCCATAAGATGACCGGATATGGATTGTACATGTATTATACATATCGGTTAGATCAAAGGTGGTACCGCGATACAGTCGCCCTTTGCTTCCCCTATGGAATGCAGAGGGCTTTTTTGCTGTTTCTACGTATACAAAACCTCCGCCAGGAGGTTTGCTGCAAAGAAAAAGACTGTACTTATTATAAAAAAGGAGAATTCAGATGAAGGAACTGGAAAAGACCTACAATCCGGCGGAAATTGAAGACCGCCTCTATGACAAATGGCTGAAGGGAAAATATTTCCACGCAGAAGTAAACAGAAGCAAGAAACCATTTACCATTGTTATGCCGCCGCCAAATATTACCGGCCAGCTGCATATGGGACATGCACTGGATAACACCATGCAGGATATCCTGATCCGTTATAAGAGAATGCAGGGATATGAAGCATTATGGCAGCCAGGTACTGACCATGCAGCGATCGCTACAGAAGTTAAGGTCATCAACAAGCTGAAAGAAGAAGGCATCAGCAAGGCAGATCTTGGAAGAGAAGGCTTCTTAAAGGAATGCTGGAAGTGGAGAGATGAATACGGAACCCGTATTGTAAAACAGCTTCACAAATTAGGTTCTTCCGCTGACTGGGACAGAGAGCGTTTCACCATGGACGAAGGCTGTTCAGACGCTGTTCTGGAAGTATTTATCAAATTATATGAAAAAGGATACATTTACAAAGGTTCCCGTATTGTAAACTGGTGCCCTGTATGTAAGACTTCTATTTCTGATGCAGAAGTAGAGCATGTAGAGCAGGATGGTTTTTTCTGGCACATCAACTACCCGGTAGTAGGAG
>JBNMGK010000288.1:0-3826 GCA_050872205.1 Enterocloster sp. | reverse complement strand
GTATACAGAAAATATCCGGAATTTGTAAAAGCTGTATACAAACGCCCCAGTGTGTATAATCATACACTGGATGAAATTGAAAAATGGGAAAACGAAGGAAAGATCTTTGTGATCCGGCCAAGCGTTCCACTTACGATCGGACGCATGGAGGCAGACCCGAAGAAGCTTGAGGAAGTTTACAAGCTGGGGCGGGATGACGCAAAACGGCAGCTTGAGGCTATGAAGACTTTCCTGGGAATTGGATCATTGGAATAATGGTTTGAGCTTAAATGATTTAGGCTTAAATGATCTGGGTTAAAATGAATTGGGCTTAAATAAGGCGGCTGAGTTTATCAGCCGCCATTTTTCATGCCTGCTTACGCTGACTTGCGTCTGGGCGTATCCAGTTATGCCGGTATGATATGGGAGGGGAGCCTAATTACAGCTTCCACATCCGCTATCAGTACCACCGCAGCCACCGCCAGGACCACCACCGCATCCACCGCCAGGACCGCCGCATCCGCCGTCACGATCACCACCGCAGCCACCGTCACGACCGCCGCCGCAGCCACCGCCAGGGCCACCGCAGCCACCGTCACGACCACCGCCACAGCCACCTCCGCAGCCGCCACGGTTCCACAGTGCGTCATTATATCCCTGCCAGTATCCCTGGCGGAAACCCTCACGGAAGGAATTTCTGCCGCCGCATCCGTTGTTATTACAACGTCCGCATCCGCCGCCACAACCATTGTTCCAGCCGTTGCATCCATTATTCCAGCGATTATTACATCCAAACCAACACATAGATCTACACTCCTTTTTCATAACTTGTTGACTGTTAGTTAAACGGAGGAAAGAAGCACCGGCAAGTGCTGTCTTTGATACGTTTGTACTATAAGATATGGGACAGAGGGACAATGTGTGCAGAACCTGGAAAGAAAAATGGAGTGCAGGAAAGAATAAGGGAGCATAAGAAGGGACAGCGGCCGTTGTAACAGCTATTAACCGGGCTACATAAATTAATAGGGAAAAGAAAAGGAGAATATAGGTGATATGGAACCATATACAGATATGAAATATAGTGACTGTGGCTGCAGTGGCCGGTGCCGTAAGGTATCTGGAAATCAGAACCAGTCTGTACGAAGCTGTCTGGATCCGGCGATGCAGGCAGGAAGCGGTGTCAGATATCCCCAGGCGGGGAATCAGATGAATGACGGGATGCCCCGGATGATGCCGGAAAATGGGAGGGCAGGGCAGATGTCCCGGATGATGCCAGAAAATAGTATGGCAGGGCAGACACCGCAGATGATGCCAGGAAATGGTGCAGTTATGCAGAACCCAGGAAATGGGAATAATTGGGAAAATAATACAGGTTTCGGCTGGAACCGCATGCCGGGACTGGAGGGAAATGCCTTCTGTCCGGGAAGTATGCCGGGAGTTTTGGAAAAGGATTATCCCCTGGCAATGGCTTATGTGCCATGGCAGCAGTGGCGGACACCTTACGGACCGGAACGGGGGTTGGCCCAGGGAACCATTTTTTCCGAACTGGACCTGGCCTTTGATAAAGGGAGGTGCAGTTAGATGATGTGGGAAAATAATGGCAGCATGAATAATACGATGAGCAGTAACAGTAATAGCATGAATAATACCTCCCGGGATGCCCTGTTAATGGCAGTAAACCAGGCCGGTTTTGCAGTAACAGAGGCAAACCTCTATCTGGACACACATCCCTGCGACTCCCAGGCCATTGCCTATTTAAAGCAGATGTCCCAGGCATATGCAGATGCCAGAACTGCCTACGAAGCCCAGTACGGTCCTCTTCGTACTGAAAATGCCAAAGATACGGTCTACTGGTCCTGGACAGATGACCCGTGGCCATGGGAAGGAGGCGGTTATTAATGTGGATATATGAAAAAAGACTGGAATTTCCTGTAAATATTAAAGAGCCAAATGCAAAAATGGCTATGTTTATTATGAGTCAATACGGTGGCCCGGACGGGGAGATGGGTGCATCCATGCGCTATCTTTCCCAGCGCTATTCCATGCCATATAAGGAATGCAAGGCGGTCCTTACAGATATTGGTACGGAGGAACTGGCACATCTGGAGATCGTGGCAGCTATTGTTCATCAGCTTACCCGTAACTTGACGGCTGAACAGTTGGTAGAACAGGGATTTGTTCCTTATTATATTGACCATACTACCGGAATCTGGCCTCAGGCAGCTGGCGGTGTGCCATTTAATGCCTGTGAATTCCAGAGCAAGGGCGATATCATTACCGATCTTCATGAAGATATGGCTGCGGAACAGAAAGCCCGCTCCACATATGACAATATCCTTCGTGTGGTGACTGATTATGACGTATGCGAACCGATCAAATATTTAAGAGAGCGCGAGATCGTCCATTACCAGCGTTTCGGTGAAGCTTTGCGCATCACCCAGGAGAAGTTAGACAGCAAGAATTTCTATGCTTTTAATCCGTCTTTTGACAATGGAAAAAGCGTGATCCAGCCGAGAAGTTAAGGAGAGTACTAAAATGCCCAGCAGTACGCAAGAAAGCCCGGCAAAGCCGGGCTTTAAACAGAAAAATTCAGAGACTTTTTTAACAGTAAAAGCTGATCTGTTTGAATGTTGAATACCATAAGTCGAGTACGGACTTACTACGGGCTTCAATGATCTGCATAAAAATTCTGAGCTGTTTATCTGGAATTTTAGAATTGTTATTGCATAAAAGGCATTTACCATTTTTAGTGATCCATATTTTAGTAGCATTGGGAGAAGGAACACCTTTGGCAATATGCACATGCACCGGTTCAAGAGGATCATTTTCATTAACCCAGAAGTAAACCGTATATCCAGCGATTTTAAAAACCTGAGGCATCGTTTAAACCTCCTTCAATACCGCCGTCTCTTGCTAACTGCAAGATAATGTGTGCAACTGACTCTAATAACTCTTGAAAATAGTGAATATCCTCAGAGGAGAAGCCTTCGATATTTTCCCATTTATATTCAGGAAGCCAGCAGGTAGCTGAATGAAAACCGCCATATACTGGTTTTTCGATACGCACTTCAACTTTTTCTTTTCCAGCTGTTTCAATGGTTTCTGAATGTACAATTTCAGTTCCGTCATTTAATGTCATAAATGGATATAGCATAGTGAGTACCTCCATATTTCATTTAATAAATCTGCAGTTAATGGTTAAATCTTTGCAAATGCCTGCAGAGATTGGTCAGGTGAAGGTGTAATTGATAAGTGTAAAAAGTATAACATACCTAAAATGAAAATTCCAGTATGGGTCAGAGAATAACGGAATGCAGGCAACAAGTACATGATTTAAGGCATACAGATGAAAAATGGGGGGGTGATGTGAAGGAATGCGATATAGTTAAAACAAAGTAGAGATTAATGGAAAGTTTACAATCTGGCGGTCCGGATGGGCTTTTAAACAGTAAAATATGCGGGATCAATCTTGCAATGTGATCAGCACACCCCCAAGCTTTTCCACATCTTCTTTCTGATGTGTGGAGATCAGCAGAAAACGTCCCTTTCTGTATTCCTGTAAAAATCTTATAACCTCTTCTTTCGTTCCTTCATCTAATCCCGTAAATGGCTCATCCATTAAAAGCATATCGGATCTTGTAAGCAGCGCCCGAAGGATCGCAGTCCGCCGTTTCATACCACCGCTTAAGGTAGATACCGGCCGGTTGAAACATTCTTCCGGCAGCAGGCGGCACATAGCGGTGCGGATCTCTTCCCTGGAAAGCTCAGAAATCCCGGAAACCTGCTTTTTTTGCACCATTAACACATTTTCCAAAGGGGAAAAAGAAGGGCAGAGCCGGTCTTCCTG
>JBNMGK010000252.1:0-4295 GCA_050872205.1 Enterocloster sp. | reverse complement strand
GGCCGGACCACCTGATTTTTACAATTTTCCTTAATCCGCCAGATTTAGCAGTGTGATAATGATCTGATCTGCCCCTACTTCTGCCTTGCGCTTTACGATATCTTCGATCTGGGCCCGCTGGGGATCTGTAATGGAAGATGCATGGATAACCACATCTACCTTGTCATCGGTAATGCTCACTACCGGATCTGCAAAGCCTTTTGCCATAAGAAGAGTTTCTGCCGCGTTTTCCTTTTCCGATATTTCTGTAAGGCGGATCATATCCTGAATTGCCTGCTGTTTGGCTGCCTCGTCAATATTGGTGCTGTTAATAAGGCTCATTAATGTTTCCTTATTTTTTGCCCGGATCTGCTCTCTGCTAAGCTGCACGCCTGCTATGTAATCCGCCACACTCATGCCGCTGGTTAAAACAGCTTCACCTGGATTTTCGTAACCGGCGGGGGCATCATTTTCACCGGTACTTCCTGCATCCCCGCTGTTTTCTGAAAGCGCTCCTTCCTGAGAGGAAGCTTCCCCGCCAGATCCATTATCCCCCAATGCAAGACTGGTATCCTCCGGGCTTGCCTCTGCCACCTCCCCGTCAGCCGGGTCATTGTCCAGACTTAAAATGTCCGAAACCGTCTCTGACTGGGCAGCCAGATTTTCCGCCATCAGGTCCTCATCTGAAAGCTCCAGACTTCCTGCCTGAGACAGGCGGCTTCCCGCCTCCAGATCCCGTTTTCCCGCATAATTCAGATACCCCGCTGCTGCGATCATCACCGCCAGCGTTGTGATAATGATCTGATTACGCCGAAACAGCTTCTTTCCTTTTAAACCCTTTACCCGTTCCGTGACCTGCTTCATATTCCTGATCTTCATATGCCGCACTCCTTTTTTATTCCACCCGCTTTAACACTTTTATTTTATGCGGCAAGTCAGGTTTTATGCCGTGCTAAAGGCATTTGTCGAATAAAAAAATTTGTTTTTACGGTATCTTGAAAAGGATTTTTGCATATGCTATAATGCCATTAGGCTAAGAGATAATAGTTGTTCCATTACAAACAACAAACGAAAACCCCAAGGAGCTGCAATCCTTGGGGTTTTCTATTCCTTTTTTGCATGGTGGCTTAAACCACAGGCTAGTTACCGACTATTTGTCACCGTCTAACCATTTGCAAATGAGATGGCTAATCACACCTGCCACAACGGAAACAATAAGAGATAATAATATTTCCATTACAAACACCTCCTTCCTGTCACCAGATTGGAGGCGGTAACATTTGCATTATAACATATGCATGATTTTTATTCTACTTTCTTCCTCCAACAAGAGGTTTATACAACCACGGACATATTTTTCTGCAGATCTCGGCTGCAAGAATGCAGATTGCTACTGTAATTAATGGAAATGTAAGGTATTCTGTCAGCTGGATCAGCGGTATCTGGGAGATAAACCTTACAGCCAGCTTGCTCATGGTACCGATAATGATCACATGGAACATATAGATGAACAGGGAATAATGGGATATAATTTTGATTGTTGCCCCCACATTTATTTGAAGCCTGTTTTCATATATCATCTTTGTGATCTTAAGTAAGCATACCAATGATACTACTCTTACTAACTGATGCAGCCAGCCTGTTTTTAAAATCAGGTCTAACACCAGAAGTATCGGCGCAAAATACAATATCCACCGGGGAATCTCATCTACTTTTTGAAAACCGATTTTATATTTTACAGCCAGTATTCCTGCGATCCAGAATACGATCGCCTGCTTATCCAAAAAAGTCGGTGCCGTGTTTGTAATCCACAGTAAAACGCAAAATATTCCAGAGATCACAGGAATACGGTATACGATCTTTTTTACAGGCAAAGCAAAAATATTTAAGATCATCAAATCCCGGATAAACCATAAATGAACACAAAATGGTTCACTCTGCTGTATCTTTCCCACATAAGCATCCAGCCACTGGATCCAGGTCCACTCTGTGATCCGGTTGTTTTCATTGTAAAAATACGCAGCCATAAATGGCAGCTTTTGAGCGATCAGAAACAACAGAATATGTAGTGATATACATAAAAAGTATGGTACGAACAATGTATAAAATTTCTTTTTCACATTGCCAGAAAATGTAAATTCTTTTGAATATAACAACATACTGGAACATAAAAAGAAAAATGGTACAGCCGCTCTTCCTATGCATTCAGATAACACATATTGTATAGCGCGCAGCCATTCCGGAAATAAAAAATTCCCGCTTCCGTCAGCCAATACGATACCCTGTATATTCATATGTATGCATACGACCAGAACCGTACACAATGCTCTCATGATCTGTATACGGTCTGACTCTTCTTTGTTAAAGTACATTTTTGTTTTATCCCCCGTTTTTTCTTTTGATTATAGCATACATTTTTTCAGGGCGCACTTTTATTTACTCTGTTCTTTTTAATACCTTCACTTTATTAGGGGCTAATCCGAATAATGCTTCCATAGCCTGGGAAATTTCCGCCTGTACAGTGGGGGAATCTCCACCCTGGGCACTGATGACAATGCCGGAGATCTCTGGATATAATTCTTTCTGGATCAGTGGACTGGTGCCATTGGAGCCGGACTGCTGGGATAAAATGGTGTTCTCTTCTGACTGGCTGCTTGCTATATCCCGTTCTCCGCCGGAAGCGTCTTTTTCCTTTGTTGTACTGGTATTTTCCGACCGGTCTGTGCGGTACACTTTTTCACTGGATGAGCTTAATACTACCATTACATCCACTTTTCCAACGCCTTCTACTGACTTTAAAAGCTGTGCGATCCGTTCCTCCAGCTCTTTTTCATAATCTGCGGCTGGTTTGGCAGCTGCCGCTCGGACTGCCAGTTCCCCGCTGTCATTTTCTGCTGTCTGGTCTGACAACCCATTTTCCCCTGTATTTCCCTGTAAAGAGTTATTTTTCCACAAAGAAACATTTTCCCCCTGGACTGTTCCTTTCTTTTTACTGCTGCCCGCCGGAAATGGCATGGACAGTATCATTAAGATCACTCCCAGCAGAAGCAGGAACAGCCATTTCTCCCTGGTCATCTTCCCACCAAATTTCGATACAAGCTTCTTCCAGTCCATAATACTGCGCCACCTTTCTTTTAAGCTGCTGCTCCTGTAAAGAGCCGGTTCCAGGGATCTCTTTTTTTTTCCCGGATAGTCCGGCCTTTACATCAGGGAGCTCCACTTTTACAGACACATTGCTTTCACTGTCCACCTTTCTGTCAGTCTCCCCATTGCCTTTTTCCTGGTTTTCTCCACCAGCCTCCGATCCTTCTGATCCATTATCCACATTGCCTTCCTTTTTCAGGTGCAGACAGATCTTCTCGATCCGCCCATAGTTACTTTCTCCTTCTCTTTCCTGCAGCGTAACTTCTGCCCCTGCGCACACAAAACCTTCTGCCTGCACCATTTCCCGGATACGGGCTTCTGTCTCCTTTTTATATTCCGCCAAAAACACTCCCATCCTGTTTTTATCTACCTCTGCCAGCACTTCCCCTGCCTGCTGTTTTTCCCAGAAATTGGAAAATTCTTCAAATAATATACCTGCCTGCTCCTGCAGATCCAGGCCTCCTTTGAAAGGACTTATAGTGATCAGTATCAATACCATTCCTGCAAAAAATCGGATATATTTTTCATAGGAACGGTCTGCCAGCAAATGGCTGATCGCAGATAGAAACACCATAAAAAACAAAATATTTCTTGCCCAGTCAAGTAATAGTTCTCCCATATTTCCACCTATGCTGCCAGGTAGCTTACATTGGTACCAGCACAGGTTATGGCAATGACCAGCACAAATACCAGAAGAGAGTACAAAGTGATGCGAAGCAATAGCCCATGTCCCGCCGCCATTCCCTGTATACAGGAAATGATCCGTTTATCACATACAGGCTGCAAAAGAGCCGCCGCCCCCTGATACATGACCATAAGGACTGCCAGCTTCACCACAGGCACCAGTGTAATCACTGCCAGGATAATAACTGCTGCAGCTCCCATGCTGTTTTTGATCAGTACACTGCTTCCAAATACAAGTCTGGCTGCAGCTCCTGTTGCCTGTCCCAGTCCCGGCACTATTTCCGCAAATTTCATAATGGCTGACTTTCCGGCGCTGTCTGCATAGGGAAGCACCAGGGACTGGACGATCTGAAGCCCCAGTGTCAGTCCCAGGACCGTTCGAAGCCCCCAGGAAACCATTTTTTCAATGAGATCTGTAAGCTTTGAAAAGCTGGACTCTTCCATCATATGATCCCCAAGAACCAGCAGACCATAAACACGGACAAAGG
>JBNMGK010000299.1:0-3747 GCA_050872205.1 Enterocloster sp. | reverse complement strand
GAGCATTTATATAAGAGGAGGAAAATTATTATGAAGAAAAGAGTATTATGTGCAGCAATTGCATCTATGATGGCATTATCCATGACAGCCTGCTCATCAGGCAGCACCGCTACCACAGCAGCTGAAACAAAGGCATCTGAGGCAGAGACAACCACAGAGGAAGCTTCTTCCGAAAAGGCAGAAGAGACCACAGCTGAAGCTAAAGGCACAGAAGGCGGCACACTGATCGTTGGCTTTGACCAGGACTTCCCACCAATGGGATTTTTAGGAGATAACGGCGAGTACACCGGTTTTGACCTGGAACTGGCACAGGAAGTTGCAAAGCGTCTGGGTCTGGAATATCAGGCACAGCCAATTGCATGGGACGCAAAGGATATGGAACTGGAGTCTGGAAACAGTGACTGTATCTGGAACGGATTTACCATGACAGGCCGTGAAGATGATTACACCTGGACTGAACCATACATGGCAAACACCCAGGTATTTGTAGTAAGAAATGACTCCGGTATCGAAGGAAAAGACGGCCTTGCAGGAAAGGTAGTAGAGTGCCAGGCAGATTCTTCCGCAGAAGCAGCATTAAAAGAAGATCCAGATCTGACTTCTACCTTTGGACAGCTTTTAACCACCGCTGATTACAACACAGCATTTATGGATCTGGAGCAGGGCTCTGTAGATGCCATTGCCATGGACGTGATCGTAGCAGGATATCAGATTAAACAGAGAAACGCAGATTTCACTATCTTAGATGATTCCCTTTCCGCAGAAGAATATGGCGTAGGATTTAAGAAAGGCAACACTGAGTTAAGAGATAAGGTTCAGGCAACTCTGGAAGATATGGCAAAAGACGGAACCATGAAAGAGATCTCTGAAAAGTGGTTTGGTGAAGACGTTACTACTATTGGAAAGTAATAAGCTTCAGGTCTGAATGACCTGGCTGCCAGACGCACAGCAAGTGTGTTTGGAACATATATAACGATTTTAGGGGAATGCAGTTGACAACTGCGTCCCCTTATTCTATGATAAAGACTCTACCACACGTCCGCACCATGCGGACATGAAAGAAACACATAAGAAACATTTTGAAAGCAGGTACAGATATGGGTAAAATGACACTCCAGCAGATCCTTATGCAGCTTGCAGGAGGTATGGGAACCAGTATACAGATCTTTGCAGTGACCCTTATTTTTTCACTGCCTTTAGGGCTTTTTGTGGCTTTAGGACGTATGTCAAAAAATAAGATCCTTCAGACGATCATCAAAGTTTATATCTCCGTTATGCGCGGCACACCGCTGATGCTGCAGCTGTTGGTTGTTTATTTTGGCCCTTACTATATGTTTGGCATGCGTGTAAGCAACAGCTACCGCCTGTGGGCTGTATTTATTGGTTTCGTGATCAACTATGCAGCTTATTTTGCAGAGATCTACCGCAGCGGCATCCAGTCTATGCCGGTAGGACAGTATGAGGCGGCAAAACTGTTAGGTTACAGCAAGTCACAGACATTTATCACCATTATTCTCCCACAGGTGATCAAGCGCATCCTTCCTTCCGTTACCAACGAAGTGATCACTCTGGTAAAAGATACTTCCCTGGCATTTACATTAAGCGTTATGGAAATGTTCACCACAGCAAAAGCGCTGGCTTCTTCCCAGGTAAGCATGATGCCTTTCGTTGCAGCAGGCATTTTCTATTATGTATTTAACCTGATCGTTGCCATGTTCCTTGAATGGCTGGAGAAGAAACTGGATTATTACCGTTAGTGTGTAAAAGCGCAATTTCATACAGGAGGATTGTGGATAATGAAATTATTAGAGATCAATCATGTGGAAAAGTCATTTGATGACCTGACCGTTCTTAAAGATATATCATTGAGTGTGGAAGACGGCGAGATCGTCTCCATTATCGGACCGTCCGGTTCCGGAAAATCTACCTTGCTGCGCTGCGCCACCATGCTGGAGACTATGGACAGCGGCGAAATTCTTTATCTGGGCAAAAAGGCAGTGTGGAGCGATGAAAGCGGGAAGTTAAACTACGCAGACAAAAAAGACTTAAAAGAGATCCAGAGCCAGTATGGCCTGGTGTTTCAGAATTTTAACCTGTTCCCACACTTTAGTGTGCTTAAAAACATTACAGATGCCCCGATCCGGGTGCAGAAGCGCGGCAAAGAAGAAGTCTACAAAGAAGCAAGGGAACTGCTTAAGAAAATGGGCCTGGAAGACAAAGAAGATGCCTATCCATGCCAGCTCTCCGGTGGTCAGTGCCAGCGAGTAGCTATTGCAAGGGCCCTGGCATTAAAGCCAAAGATCCTTTTCTTTGACGAGCCAACATCAGCCCTTGATCCGGAGCTTACAGGCGAGGTCTTAAAGGTAATTAAATCTTTAGCAGACCTGCACATCGCTATGGTCATCGTAACCCACGAGATGGCCTTTGCAAAAGATATTTCCCACAGAGTTATCTTTATGGCAGGTGGTGTTATTGTAGAAGAGGGAACACCGGAAAAGGTATTTGCTTCTGATAATGAGAGAACCAGGAATTTCCTGGGAAGATATGGAAATTTGCTGTAGAAACTTAAAATTGTGTATTTGATAAAAAAGTGAAAAAGACATATGTCGTATAGACGGACAGCCGCTATCAAATGAAAGCCTGATAGCGGCTGTTTTGCTATAATACCGTATTTATTAATTGCCTTTGCGTATCTCCAACGGGAAGTTGGCATTGTCAGAAGTAACATACGTAACGATCACAGAGTCACCGCTGTCACTGGTGAGAGCGTCTTCATCGGAAGGACAGTTATTTTTGATAAATCCGATCTCTCTGCCGTCTGTTGTCTGGATCATGAAGGTACTCATGGCATTGCTGGTGGTGATACCTTCGTCAGTGGAAATGGTCCATTCTTCCTGTTCCGGGAATGCGGCGATATAGGTTGCTTTTTCAGGATCACCGGAAGCATCCTTCATACAGGCAATGGCGATCTGGGTATTCTTTTCAAGCTCTACTTCTACATCTGTAATATCAGAAAGAGAGATGTTATATTCTTTTCCGTCATCGGCCTGTAAGGTAAAAGCAGAGCCGTCTTTTTCTACTTTTGTAATAGTCCCCTGAAGCATGTAAAATTTGGAACTTTCCGTATCTTCCGGGACCTGGTTTTCTGATGAAGTTTCAGCTGCAGTTGTTTCTTCGGCAGAAGTTTCTGTCTGGCTTTCAGTCTGTGCCTGTGCAGTGGTATCTGCAGGCACATCGGTTTTCTTACCGCAGGCAGACATCATAATAGTACCGGCTGCAAGCAGGATCGCAAGATTATATACATGTTTTTTTTTCATAATAATATTCTCCTTTTTATGATCATATATCTCAGATCGTTTCAGAATCATTCAGAAACAGATAATTTGTTTGGTTACATGTTGATGGTAGCATTCTGGTAAGGAAAATTCAATTAAGATTCTTTTAAAGTTTTTATTCTATGAAGTTATGTAAGGAAAATGTAAAATCCCGATATTATATTACTTTTAAAAAAAGTTGTATTATGTTATAATATAACATTATTTTAATAGGAAAATAATGTAAAAAAGCAGTTTGGAAGGTAGAAAAACGACAATGTAACGGACTTGAAATGGAGGGGCATAAAAATGGTAGCAGAAATGATCACAAAAATGGGAATACCGGCAGATGCGGAGTTGTTTTTTCGAGTAATCGTAGCCAGCATACTGGGATACATGATCGGTTATGAGCGAAAGAACCGTGATAAAAGTG
>JBNMGK010000106.1:0-7833 GCA_050872205.1 Enterocloster sp. | reverse complement strand
CCAGAAGGAAGAAGGAAAGGTAAGCCTTATGTTCCGCGTCCATGATACAGGAAAAGGAATGGATGCAAAATTTATCAGCCGTATCTTCAAGCCTTTTGAACAGGAAAGCCAGGACATTACCAGACAATACGGCGGTTCCGGTCTTGGAATGTCTATTACTGATCATCTGGTTCATCTTATGGGCGGTGAGATCGTTATTGACAGTATGCTTGGAAAAGGATCTGATTTCAGCGTATATCTGACACTTCCAATAGCGGAAGCTTCCGAGGTGGAAGAAGGACCGGAAGAGGATCAGGAGATCGACTTTACATTTGAAGGCTGCCATATTCTGATGGCAGAGGATAATGAGATCAACGCGGAGATTGCAGTAAGCATTTTAGAGAGCGAAGGCGCAACTGTGGAAGTGGCTGTAAACGGAAAAGAAGCTGTAGACAAATATGCGGCATCTTCACCGGGAACCTACAACTTTATCCTTATGGATATCCAGATGCCTGTGATGAATGGACGGGATGCGGCGAAGGCTATCCGAAGCATGGACCGGGAGGAAGCAAAACGTATTCCTATCTTTGCTTTATCCGCAGATGCCTTTGTGGAAGACCAGAGGCTTTCTGCCATGAGCGGCATGAACGGACACTTTACGAAACCCATTGATTTTGAAGATATGCGTATGCAGATCGGCAGGATATTAAAAGGACGGAAGAAACAGTGATGAAATTACGGAAAAATGTGGGTAAGCTTATAACAAAATATGTAGGAGTAAAGGGGATCGCGGCAGGTGCTGTATCCCTTCTTCTTGTGACAGGCGGATTCCATATTTTATGGGAAGATTATCAAAATGGAAATCTGTTCAAGCCTGAATTATTTGTAAAAAACAGGGAACTTCAGGGAAACCAGATCATGTTCCCGGAAAAGGAAAATATTCAGGAAAATAATACAGATCCAGAGGAAAATGACAATAAAAAGCTGGAGCGTGATCCAGGTGCTGATGATCCATATGGTCAGGAAAAGCAGAATGATACCTCCTATGAAATGACCCAGGACCAGATTCAGACAAATCCTGAAAACGCAGGAAATCTGTTTACAGATCCGTCAATGGGATTTGTCGGCAATACAGATGGCTCTTCCTGGCCTGCAGATGGAAGAAACGCAGTTTTATCACCGGATGCAGAGGAAAAGGTCAATATTCCTGCAGGTATGACGGGTCTTACAGAAGGCAATGAAAACGGAACAGGTGCGCCTGTGGGACAGGGAAATACACCTGTAAGCCCAGGTGGAGATACCACTATAAGTGGCGGTTCCGGCAGTACAGGAAGTGGTTCTGGCTCCGGACAGGAACCAGGGACAACTCCGGGTGGGAATAATACTTCCACACCAGGCACTATACCCGATCAGCCAAATACACCGGATAATCCTTCCGATGATGGAGGAAATACTGCGATTGTAGATCCGGATTATCCAGATGATTCCAAAGGACCGCAGCTGCCTAATGATCCGGCAGATTGGGGTGGAGGATTTATTGTATACCCGGATTTTCCGGAAGAGGGACTACCGGAAGAAAGTGAAGAGGCTAAGAATGCGCAACTGGTGATCCTGCTTAATCCAGAGTCTGTAGGTGAGTTTTATGAAGGAGCAGTAATTACGGATTGGAAATTATTATGCTCTGTTTATGCTTTTGTAGATACTCCTACAGGCAGGTACCGTTTGAGAAATTATAGCAATAATTTTAAAGTTGGAGCTCATCCGGATATTGCAGAAGGAAATTTTAAGGTTACTTTTTCTTTCAGGCCATATGAACATACTGATACCTGGATAGATGTAGAACAGGAGTTCTCTGTAAAATACAGTAAGACAGTTGTAATGGGATTTGCGGATGCAAAAGGCAAACGCCGTGTTTTAAGCAGCAATTACTTAGAAAAAGGCCAGTCCATAAACTTGCTGAATCAGTTGGAAATGCTGTATACAGCAGAAGGAATCCAAACGGATCAAAGAATAGAAAAGATTATTCCCGGGTGGTATGTTGCTGGAAAGAGAGAGGTATATTCTGATCGATATGAACCAGAAGCTCCGGGAAGATATGAAATATATCCAATGGAAAAGGTAGAGCTTCCGGCAGAGCTGGGAGTGGTACTGGCATGGGATTTTGATGACGATGGCCAATATATCTATGAACAGATGCTTAATCAGTGTGACAACAATACGGAGGAGTTAGTTGTTCCACAGGGAATACAGAGAATATCTCTGGGATCATTTACTGTAGGAAAGGTCATTATTCCAGAGTCTGTGTCAAAATTAGCTGACAATTTTATACAGGTAACGGACAGCTATAAAGTGTCAGAGAAAAACAGCCACTTTTGCTCAGAAAATGGCTTGCTTTATAATAAATCAAAAACGGAATTGTTGGGAATACCTGCCAGAACGAAAAAAATAGAGGTTCCAGAAAGCGTTGAAAAAGTTGTTCTTCCGCAGTTGTATGGAAATGAAGAAATACAGCTGCAGCTTGAAGAAATCACATTTTTATCGGCAACACCTCCAGATATAGATCTGTCCAAAATAAATGGAGTAAAGCTTATAGTTCCTACAGACAGCTATCCGGAATATCTTCTTAATTGGAGAAAAAAACTGGGAGCGAATGCACTGGTACCAGCGGATCAGAATGTACAATATAATTATGTGGATGGCGCGATACTTACTGAGAATAATAAAGTCTTAGTTCGTATTTCAGATGAAAACAGTGGTCTGTGGAATGTACCAGATGGAGTAGAACTCATTAAGTCTTATGCAGCGGACCAATGTACGGATATAGACCGCATGCTTATTCCTGAGTCTGTAAAAGTTCTGGAATCAAAGAGCCTGAATGGAAATGGGTTGAGGGAAATCTATTTTCAGGGTAAAAACCCGCCAGATATCACAGAAAATACATTTGGTGATCTAAGTACAAAAAAACTTACTATTTATGTATCGTCAGAGGAAAGAAAAGCTGCTTATGTTGAAAAGTGGAAAGAAGTTTTAGGAGAAGAAACGGCGGAAAGATTAATACAGGTTAAAGCAAGTGAGCTGGTAGATGAGAATGGTCTGGTTTACCTGAATACATCTGGATCTGTACTTCTTCTTCAGGCACCGGACAAGATAGATTCTTTTGATGAAATACTTTCAAGGCTGCCTAAAGGTGCTGAAGTTACGGAAATTGGCAGTGACGCATTTAGTGGATGCACATTGCCCAAAACACTGGAATTACCGGCCAGCGTTGTAAAAATTGAAAAAAATGCTTTTGCGCGATGTGAGGGCTTAGAAGGAATCATTAGTCTGACTACGGAACCGATCTATATTGGTAAAGACGCATTTAAGGGAATACGGTATATGGCGTATGACACAGATTGTCTGAAATTAGAAGATTCAACGATGACAAGACAAATAACCACCTATGTTACTCCTACATGTAAAGATCAGGTGAATTATGCACAGCTAAAAGCATATGGAAGTTCTTATGTAATGGAAAATGGGCTTGTATTTGGCCTTAACGGGAAAGGAGAAGAATTAAGAGAGGCGTTTTTGATTGGCGCAGAGTCGGATTTTGATGCAGAAGTGAAAGCACCGGAAGACTATCATCTTACACTGATTGCAGAAAACGCAATGTCTGCATGCGGGAAGTCATTTACGATTCCAGAGGATACAGCGGCAGATATTGTTATTATAGAGAGCAGTGCTTTTGCACATTCAGGTATTCAGGGAACCGTAGCATTTTCAGGTAATCTGATCAAGATCGGAGAAAAAGCATTTTCAGGATGTTCTGGTTTGAATGAGGTCACATTTACAGAGGATCATCCGTTTTTAACGGACGATATGGTGGGACTGAAAATTGCCGATCAGGCATTTACAGGCACAGCTCTGACAGAAGTAGAATTCCCAGGACAATTGTTGGAACTGGGTTATGATCTTTTTGAAGATACTGAGATGGGCAGTATTACTTTTACAGGGGAAGAAGTTCCAAAATTAACCTACCCAGGAATGGGCACGGAGTATATATTTGGAGTAGAAGAAAAAGAAGGATTGTTACATTTAGGCGGATCAGCAGAGGAAAAGGAAGATGAGTATATCTTTGCCTGGAAAAACCAATTAGAAGGATATGAGGATGAGTCTGAGATCACAGAAAACAGTGTCTATTGGACGGCAAGCAGCAGGGCTACAACAGATTGGTTAAATGCAACAAATCAATTTCCTTGGGATGATAATTATGATTATTATCCTGAATTCCTGAATTATTTGAATGAATTTATACCGTATTTAGTAGAAAATATAAAAGTTTCAGGAGAATACAGAGCATATATTCTTTTTGGGTTGGAAGCGCCAAAAGATCCTGATACTTTGGAAAAACCGAATATACAGGATTATATTGATGAATTGAACCAGCGCCTGGAAGATGAAAAAGAAGAAGCTCTTCAAAAGAAAGAGGATTTACTGGATCCTGTAAAGGTTCCTCAGGAAGAAAAAAAGCTTGAGCAGGAAGAAGTCGTGGAAGATCCGTCAAAGAAAGATGAAGAGGAAACGCCTGAGGATCCAGAAGAAGATACTACAGATCCGGGAACAGAGGAAGACCCGGAGGACCCAGATCCTTCTGATCCTGACGATTCAGGGGAAGACGGTTCTGATGAAGATGGTGATCCAGACAATTCCGGCGAAGATGGCGGGGATGATTCAGATAATTCCGGCGAAGATGGCGGGGATAACTCCGGTGATACCGATGATTCTGGAAACAATGGTTCTGACGCAGGCAATGAAAATGGCGGTGATTCCGGAAACGAAGACGGCGATGACAAGGATGACAGCGGTTCCGACACTGATAATAAGGATGATGAAGCTGGAGAAAATGGCGGGAATGGATCTGATTCCGGTGAAAATGGCTCCGAAACTCCAGACGCTTCATCTGACAACGAGACAGACACTACAAACTAACCCATAGAACGGTAAAATCGCAAAAGAGAGAGGAGAAGCATTCAAATGATACTGGAACAGTCCGAACATGTCATTCAGGAAGTAAAAAAGGCCTTTATGGGAAAGGACGACATTATACGCCGCGTTCTTGCAACTATCTACGCAGGAGGCCATATACTTCTTGAAGATTGTCCGGGAGTAGGAAAAACTACACTGGCTCTTGCCTTTTCAAAGGTACTGGGCTTAGATTACAGGAGAATACAGTTCACAACGGATACGCTGCCTTCTGATATTACCGGTTTTACCATGTATAACCGCCAGAATGAGCAGTTTGAATACCATGAAGGCGCTGTTATGTGTAACCTTCTGCTGGCAGACGAGATCAACCGTACTTCACCGAAGACACAGTCAGCTCTTCTGGAAGCCATGGAAGAGCGGAGAGTGACGGTAGATGGAGTCACAAGACCACTGCCAACGCCATTTATCTGTATTGCTACCCAGAACCCGTTGGGAACTACAGGTACCCAGGCGCTGCCAAGCTCCCAGTTAGACCGTTTTATGGTGCGTTTATCCATTGGCTATCCTTCAGCAGAAGATCAGATCAGGATTTTAAAAGCCAGAAGATATTCTAACCCGTTAGACGATATCCAGGTGGCTGCCCAGGCGGAAAATATCCTGGAGATCCAGAATTACCTTTCAGCCCTGCGCATCAGTGATGAGATCTTATACTATCTGATCCAGCTGTGTGAAGCTACCAGAGAACACCCGTTAGTAGAACTGGGCATCAGCCCCCGTGGTGTGTGGGCCCTTACAAAAATGGCAAAAGCATGGGCTATTTTAAAGGACCGCAGCTATGTGATCCCGGAAGATGTGCAGGAGGTATTTGCAGACACCTGTGCTCACAGACTGATCTTAAAGCCTCAGGCCCGTGTAGAAGGTATTACAGAAAGAGAAATACTGGAAAATATTTTAAAAGAGGTTCGCCCGGCTAATATTGCCAAGAGGTGGAATCCATGATAAAAGTCCGGATCGGTTACAGCATGACAGTGGCGGCAACCGCTGTTATGTTTTTGCTCAGCGGATCTTATTTCGCAGGGGGAGTTTTCTTCCTGGAAGTACTGTTGGCGGTTGTCCTGCGCCTGCTTCTTCGTTTTGAAACAGCAGGACTGGAAATAGAAATGCATGTCCGTCCGGCCTGCCGTCTGGGACAGACGATTCCTGTAAATGTTACTGTAAAGGGAAAATGGCGGTATCTGGCAACAGCCCGTATCCAGGGGGATATTTCCGGTTATAACAGGTTATTTCATTTTCACAGAAGAGTGCCTGTAGAAGCAGATGCCAGAATGAGACTTATGAATATCGGACTGCCATGGAATCCGGAAATGTGCGGCAGTGTTACATTGGGACTGGAAAATCTGTATTGTTATGATATTTTTGGTCTCAGCCGTGTGAAGATAGAGACACATCAGCTTCGTCACCTGACTGTTTATCCAAAGAAAGTATCCATTCATCTGGTGCCTGCCAGCGAAGAACAGGGACGCCAGAAAGAAGGACAGGAAGCCCTAAGCAGAAAAGGTAATGATGCCACAGAAGTTTTCGGGCTTCGTGAATATCAGCCAGGAGACAGCATCCGTTCCATCCACTGGAAGCTTTCTGAAAAATTTGATACAGTCCTGGTAAGAGAACCCAGTGATACCTCCCGTTACGATATTTTGATCCTTTTTGATGCAGGCCTTTCTTTAGAGGAAAAGAACCGTGAGCCAAAGCTGCTTTCTGCAGCGATGAGTATGGCGTCTTCTGCCAGTGAGAAGCTGATGGAGCATAAGGTTCCCCATTATATGGGAATGTGGGCTGCGGATAAAATGTTCATAAGTCAGGTTACAGCCCGTCAGGAATATGAGAGTACCATGGATACCTGGATGAACCTGTCTCTTCCTGAAAAACGGGGGATGGGCTTAAAATGCCTGATCGCGGAAAAATCTCACAGCAATTACCGCAGGATCCTGTATTTTACTACAGGTGTCTGCCCGGATGAGATCTACGAACTGGCAAAAGATGTAAATGTAACAGCTGTGTGTGTTTCCGGGGAAGAAGGAGCGGTAAAGACCACGAAACGTGGTATGTGCGTTCTTATGGAGATCCCTTATGAACAGCTTGAGAAAAATACTCAGAATATTGTTGTATAATTCCACAGAAATGGAGAGTTAAACATAAACTATGGTCAGTGTGACACGGAAAATATCATCACATAAAAACAATAAAATACGGGATATTTTAAGCACACTGCCAATGTGTATGCTGCTGGCAGCAGGAAGCTTTATTTCCTGGTTTAAAATAGCGTCAATTTCTCTTTTCTATGAAATGATCGTTTTTGGAGTGGTAGAGATCTCACTTTGTCTTTGTGCTCTTTACAGCATATTGTCAGCCAGAGATAAAGAAAGGGCATTTTTCATACCTGCATGTGGAGCTGCGGCATTGATTCTTACAGGGATCCCACGGACTGGAAACGGACTGGTTACTTTTTTGAATGTCTGTATCTACAGCTGGAACGAAAAATATGAAGATGGCGTGCGTTTATTTGGACAGGCACAGGCAAATGAGACAGATCTGTTTCTGTTTAGTCTTATTTTCCTGCTTCTGTTGGCTGCTGCTTTATGGTATCTGATCAGTGTAGGTGCCTGTGCCCGCCTTAGCGTGATCGCACTGCTTATTTTTACCGGAAATGGTATTAGGTCATTCTTCCGCTTTTGGAGCTGTGCTGATGCTGACATCTATTACCGGTGTATGGCTGTTTTCTGTTCATGCAGGAACTTTTTCAAGGCGTGTGGGCTGGAATTTGGTTGTAGCAGCAGCTCTCATCTGTCTCTGTATGGGAACAAGAGGAAAATACTCACAGACTATATT
>JBNMGK010000508.1:0-1307 GCA_050872205.1 Enterocloster sp. | reverse complement strand
TTTGGCCGCAGCCTGTGACGGACCAGAAGATCCCTCAGAATATGTTTTTAAATACATAGCCCCAAAATGGGCCAGATAAAGTCCGGCAGCATATCGCCACATACTTCCCCACCTGGAAGGCAGTACGCTGTCATTTACCTGGTCCAGGAACATATTTAAAATTCCGGCCGGAAGAAGGTTCTGAACCTCTGGCTCTTCCCCTTCTTCTGTAGTCACTTTCCTGGTAAACTGTGGAAAATCTTCCTGAAACATTGTTTCCGTATAAGATCCCCGTTCACCCGTCTGAGGAACATTGGCCGCAAGCTCTTTTACTGCCTGGAATTTTCCTGCCATTGGATTTATACTTCCATAAGGCCACATAGGCATCACTCTTTCTTTGTACTCTTCGCTTTTACAGACTTCTTAGCCTCTTCCCCGGCAGCATCTTCTTCCACCGCCGGTTTCTCCGCATCTGGACGGATATCATTTTCCGCAGCCAGCTTTTCTGCCGCTTCATCTGCCTTAAAAAGCTCTTTGTCCTTCTTGCCTTCCGGTACGGCAATGTTTCCGCCCCTAATCGCTCTCTGGACCAGATCACTCTCTGCCACATCCTGTGGGATCTCTCCGATATAATTTTTAGGGATCAGGTAGGCAGAATCATCTGCCCGCCTTACCATGTAGTTTCTCTTTGATACAATAAACATGCTCTTCCTCCTTAAATACCGTCTACATAGATCATGGTCTGATCATAAAATACTTCTACTTCAGACAGGTTTCCTGCATACGCGGTATCATAGCAAAAGTCCTGTGTGTTAGAGCTTGTCATGGCTCTTGTAAGAGGTGCAAGCTCATCCATGGCAATATAACGCTCCTTGTTGCAGTAAACTACCATACGGTCTGCGCTGGAATCGCCTGCTCCCTTGCACCATTTAGTTGCAGCGATCACCAGATCAGATCCATTGTTTTTTGCAACATTGTTTTCCAGAAGGAAGGTCAGGATCGTCTTTTCTGCAAGATCTGTTACCTTGGTAGTAGCCAGGTAATTGTACTGTTCATACGGCATGATAATGTGGTTTGGAACTGCATCCAGATCATTTTCAGACTGTGACCATGCAGTAAGGATCGCATCATTGATATCTTTTAAGATCTGATCCGGTGTCTTATCTTTAAACTTTGTGCTGGCTACAGTGGCACCATTAGAAGCTGCGCTGGTGATCACTACATCCGGATTATTGACAAGGCCTGTGGTGCCATATCTTGAAAAGCCAACATAAGCATTTTCATCCAGGTGCTTATCATAGGTCATACGCAGACCGTCACGAAGCAGG
>JBNMGK010000171.1:0-5768 GCA_050872205.1 Enterocloster sp. | reverse complement strand
GTGCCGGATGGTCTTACACAGATCCATGCGCCGTCTTCCAGGTCATAGTAGAGAACATTGGAAGAAGGAAGGCCGGTTGGCTTTACTTCGCCAGTTGCCATATCTTTAATGGTGTCTAACTTGTAGTCTCTTGCAGAGGTTACTTTATAGCCGCCAACTTCTGTTGGAGTATTATTTCTCAGTGTTTCCATAATGGACTGGATCTTAGCAAGTCCTTCGATGCCGGATAAACCGATCGCCTTTACAGCATCTCTGTAGTAGCCGTATTTCTCATACATAGCGATCATGGCATCCCATAAGGTCATGCCTTTCTGCTTGTAGTATGCAGCTGCCTCGCAGAGAGCGGCTGTTGCGGAGATAGCATCCTTATCACGGGCATAGGTTCCGATCAGGCAGCCGTAGCTCTCTTCCATTCCGAAAAGGTATGTACCATGTCCCGTAGTCTCATTCTTTAAGATCTGCTTTCCGATCCACTTAAATCCGGTAAGAACCTCAATCAGTTCTGCACCGTAGGATTTTGCTACTGCATCGATCAGGTTGGTGGAAACGATAGATTTTACAACCTGTCCGTCTGCCGGGATCTTTCCAGCTGCCTGCTTCTGGCTGAGTACATACTCACACAGCAGGGAACCGGACATATTTCCAGTCAGTGGGATATATTCGCCGGACTTGGTATCTTTTACATATACGCCAAGACGGTCTGCATCCGGGTCAGTAGCCAGTACCAGATCTGCATTCTTCTCTTTTGCCAGCTTTAAGCCCAGTTCAAATGCTTCTTTTGCTTCTGGATTTGGATAGCTTACAGTTGGGAAATCACCGTTTGGCAGCTCCTGCTCCGGAACTACATATACATGGGTAAATCCGATCTCTTTCATCACTCTTCTTGCAGGGATATTTCCTGTTCCGTGAAGAGGTGTGTATACAATGGTGATCTGATCCTGCATCTCATCAATGGCCTTCTGGTTTACTACCTGAGCCTTTACCTGAGCGATGTATTTGTCATCGATCTCCTGTCCAATTACCTGATACAGGCCTGCTGCTGTAGCAGAAGCCTCGTCTGTAGTCTTTACTGTGGACAGATCTTCAATTGCCAGAACTTCTTCTGTAACACCTTTGTCATGAGGAGGTGTAAACTGTGCGCCGTCTTCCCAGTATACCTTGTAGCCGTTGTATTCCGGCGGGTTATGGCTTGCGGTGATATTGATACCTGCTACGCAGCCCAGTTCACGTACTGCGAAGGACAGCTCTGGTGTTGGACGAAGGGACTCAAACTTATATGCCTTGATGCCATTTGCTGCTAAGGTCATAGCTGCTTCCATAGCAAATTCAGGGGACATATGACGGGCGTCATATGCGATGGCTACGCCTTTGTCTGCTGCTCCCTGCTTGATAATATAATTTGCAAGTCCCTGGGTAGCACGTCTTACAACGTAAATATTCATACGGTTGATACCTGCGCCGATGATACCTCTTAAACCAGCGGTTCCGAACTCAAGGTCCATATAGAAACGCTCTTTGATCTCGTTTTCATCGTTTGCAATGGCACGCAGTTCTTCCTTTGTAGCCTCGTCAAAATAAGGGTTTGATAACCATTCCTGGTATATCTTCATGTAATCTTTCATTATAACATACTCCCTCCTAAATTAAGTTTTTGGAGTCAAAAGGTCTTTGACAGCCCCCCTGATTCATGTTTTTTATTATACTATATCGAACCGGAAAAAGGAAGTCTTAGAAGAATCGAATCTTCTTTACCATTTCCACAAATTCCCGGTTATTTCTGGTCTTTGCAAAGAGGTCTAAGATCTTTTCTACTGCCTCATCCGGCTTTAAGGAATTGGTGGCTTTGCGGATAATATCTACTGCCTCTGCCTCTTCTCTTGTAAGGAGCAGATCGTCTCTTCTGGTGCCGGATTTTAAAATGTCAATGGCCGGGAAAATACGTTTTTCAGACAGCTTGCGGTCCAGTACCAGTTCCATGTTGCCAGTACCCTTAAATTCCTCGTAAACTACATCATCCATACGGCTTCCTGTATCTACCAGTGCTGTTGCAAGAATGGTCAGACTGCCTCTTTCACGCATATTTCTGGCTGCACCGAAGAAACGTTTTGGCATGTGCAGCGCTGCCGGGTCAAGACCACCGGAAAGTGTACGGCCGCTTGGGGCAACCGTCAGGTTGTAGGCTCTTGCCAGTCGGGTGATACTGTCTAAAAGAATGATAACATCTCTTCCATGCTCTACCAGACGTTTTGCGCGCTCAATGACCATTTCAGATACACGTTTGTGGCGCTCTGGAAGCTCATCAAAGGTGGAATAGATCACTTCTACATTTGGTCCTACAATGGCTTCTTTGATGTCGGTTACCTCCTCAGGACGCTCGTCGATGAGCAGGATCATCAGATGCATATCAGGATGATTGGTGGTAATGGCTTTTGCCACCTGTTTTAAGAGAGTGGTCTTACCTGCTTTTGGCGGGGAAACGATCATACCACGCTGTCCTTTACCAATCGGTGCCAACAGGTCTAACACACGCATGGCAACGGAAGTTTTCTCTCTTGGATTTTCCATATGAAGACGCTGATTTGGGAAAATAGGTGTCAGGTCCTCAAAATTTGGTCTTGTCTCTGTGGCACTTAATGGATAGCCATTGACTGTCTTAATATAGAGAAGTGCAGCAAATTTTTCTGTAGCTGCCTTTACTCTTCTGTTTCCAATAATGATATCGCCGGTCTTTAAGTTGAAACGGCGGATCTGGGACGGAGCTACATAGACGTCATTTTCGCCTGGAAGGAAGTTTTCGCAGCGGATAAAGCCAAAACCGTCTGGCATGACCTCTAAGATACCATTTGCCTCAATGCCGCTGTCTAATTCTGCCATATCCTGTGTGGAAAGTCCCATGGCATCATTTCTGTATTCTGTTCTTGCCATACGCTCCTGGTTGTCCATGTTCTGACCATTATTCTGGGTATAGGTCTGGTTCTGGGTGGAATAGCCCTGATTTGAGGAAGCAGCTGCTGTCTGGGACTGGTTTGCATAGGTGCGGACCTGTGGACGGTTCTGGCCGTAACGCTCATAGTTTCTGTTGTTTCTCTGGTTGTCACGGAAACGGTTGTCCTGTAAGCGGGTCTCCTGTGAACGGTTTTCACGATTCTCCTGTCCATGATTTTCCTGATAGCGGGAGGTTTGTGGGCGGGTCTCCTGAACACGGTTTTCCTGTGTTTTTGAAGCTGGAGCCTGCTTTACCGGTGCCTGCGCAGCCTGGGCCGGTGCTGTTGCTGCCTGAACAGGTGCCTGTTCTGCCTGAACTGGTGCAGCTGATGCCTTTTCCTGCTTTTCTTTTTCTTCATATTCGCATAAAAGGTCAATAATCTCAGACTTGCGAAGTCCGCTGATACCTTTCATCCCCTTTTCTTTTGCCAAATCCTTTAAGGTAGCAAGGGACAATGTTTCTAATTTTTCACGCATATTATTCTCCTATCTGTTATGCATTAATGATCTCAATGTATGTAATTTCTCATGTTGTAAAATACGGGATTTTTTCCAGATACAGAAAGTTCCTTAAAATAATAGATAAAGCCTGCAGGCAGAATGAACTGCAGGCTGTTTTTCTTATTATAGTACGAAAATGCTACTCTTTCAACCATTTCATATGTTCTTTTATCTGCTTTTCGTAGCCATTATCCGATGGTTCATAAAAGATCGTACCTTCCATGCCGTCAGGAAGGTACTGCTGGTTTACATAATGTTTCGGGTAGTCATGGGCGTATTTGTAGCCTTCGCCGTGTCCTAATTTTGCAGCGCCTTTGTAGTGGCGGTCCTGAAGATGGACAGGTACCGGCATAGTACGGGTGGTCTTTACATTTTCCATGGCATTCTGGATCGCTACGCAGGCCGCATTGCTCTTTGGAGCGCAGGCTACATAGGAAGCTGCCTGGGAAAGGATGATCTGGGCTTCGGGAAGTCCGATGCGCTCTGCTGCAAGGGAGGCGCTGACTGCCACAGTTAATGCCTGGGGATCTGCATTTCCCACATCTTCGGAAGCGCAAATCATAATACGGCGGGCAATGAATTTAATGTCTTCTCCAGCATACAGCATACGGGCCAGATAATAAACTGCCGCATCCGGGTCAGAGCCCCGCATGCTTTTAATAAAGGCAGAAATAGTGTCATAATGGTTGTCCCCGTCCTTGTCATAGCGCACAGCCCGCTTCTGGATACATTCCTGGGCTGCTGCCAGGTCAATATGTATCAGGCCGTCTTCCCTGCGCTCCGTAGTGAGAACGCCCAGTTCAATGGCATTTAAGGCAGCTCTGGCATCACCGTTGGCTGTATCTGCCAGGAAATCTGCCGCATCTTCATCCAGTTTTACCCGGTAAGTGCCCATTCCACGTTCTGAGTCTGTCACTGCCCGGTGGATCAGCTGTTTGATATCTTCTTTTTCCAGTGGTTTTAACTCGAAAATACGGGATCTGGAAAGAAGAGCCCCGTTGACCTCAAAATAGGGATTTTCCGTGGTAGCACCGATCAGCGTCAGAGTTCCGTCTTCTACAAAAGGGAGAAGATAATCCTGCTGGCCCTTGTTGAAACGGTGAATCTCGTCTACAAAAAGGATGGTCCGCCGTCCGTACATTCCCATATTGTTTTTTGCTTCTGTAACCACTTCTTCCATGTCCTTTTTGCCGGCCACTGTGGCATTGATCTGCTTGAAATCTGCCTGGGTGGTATTGGCAATGACCTTGGCAAGTGTGGTTTTTCCTGTGCCTGGGGGACCATAAAATATAACTGATCCCAGTTTATCTGCCTTGATCGCCCGGTAGAGCAGCTTATCTTTTCCAATGATATGCTGCTGTCCTACCACCTCGTCCAGTGTCCTTGGGCGGAGTCTGGAAGCCAGTGGGGACTCTTTCTCCATAGTGTTTTCTCTCATATAGTCAAATAGATCCATTTAGTTTCTCCATTATTCAATTAAAAGTTCATCTGCTGTTACAAAAACATATCCTTCCTTTTGCAGTATGTCGATCAGCTCCAGGGCTGCTTCTACAGAGGAAGGAAATATATCGTGTAGTAATATAATATCCCCATCTTTTACATCTTTCAAGACCCGGCGAAGGATCTTTCCTGTATCTTTCAGCTTCCAGTCCAAAGAGTCTACGGACCAGAGAACGGGCGTCATTCCGATCTCTTCCTCCAGTTCTTCGTTCCAGTCGCCATAGGGCGGGCGTATATATTCCGGGCGTTTTCCGGTAATGGTTTCGATCTGTTTCTGGGTATGTTCTACTGCTTCACAGACGGCTTTTGGCCCTGCTTTTGTCAGCTGGATATGTTCATAGCTGTGGTTGCCGATAAGATGTCCTTCTTCGCTCATCCGTTTTACAATATCTTCTTTTCCCTCTATGTTCTTTCCCATAAGGAAAAAGGTGGCATGAACGCCCCGCTCTTTCAGACCATCTAATAAAACGGGAGTATATTTACTGCTTGGGCCATCGTCAAAGGTCAGCGCAATATATTTTGGCGGACATGCTGTTTTTGAAAGCACTGGAAGGGAAAATATTTTTTCTATATCGGTATGACCATTTTTCAGGAAAAGGGCGGATAGGAGAAGATCTGTGGTAAAGAGAAGGAAGAGAAAATATTTTATATATCGGTTATGCACGATGTGGTTCACCTGGGGACTGGTATCTGTTTATTTTATGCAGAAGGAAGCAAAAAAATCCGCTTTTGGAGCAAATTCAAGTAATCACATCATACGCATGTAGATACACGCCCCCGTT
>JBNMGK010000449.1:0-2000 GCA_050872205.1 Enterocloster sp. | reverse complement strand
TAGTTGGTGTATGGGGCGTAAATCATTATGCCGGTGATTCTTCCACCAGCTGTTCCAGCCGGTCGATCTGCTCATAGGGGATGAGATAGGAAGAACCGTTTTTAATGAGATATCCATTGTCAATAAGCCAGGTAAAGGTAGTATTTACAGTAACCCGGCTGGTATGGATCAGGCTGGCAATGTCAGTATGTGTAAATTTCAGATCCAGCCGGTAACCTTCTTTTTCCTGGACACCATGGCGCTTGCAAAGGTCTAAAAGGTGAAAGGCAATGCGCTGTAAACTGGACAGGAAACACAGTTCCTGTATCTGGTGGTGATAAATGGTGTTTTTGCGGAACACACTGTTAAAGACCCGTTTGTTGATCTCCCAGTCACTGCGGATGGCAGCTACTAATTCCGTCTGGGAGATGCGGTAAAGTTCCGTGTCCTGAACGCACAGGGCGGATTCTGTATGAGGAAAGCCCATGATGCAGGCAATCTCTCCAAAAAGGCAGCCGGGGCCTGCAATATAAAGCTGTTTTTCCGTGCCGTCTACTCCGAAAAGAGTCAGGCGGACACGGCCTTTTTTTACAATATAAGCATAAGGCGCTGAGTCTTCCTGGTGATACAGGAAGCTTTTCTTTTTATAAGGGGAAGCTGTTTTTTCTTTTAAAAGACTCATCCAGCTTTCCAGGGGATAATCGATCCAGGGAGAAGCTTCTTTTACCCACATTTCATCCATAGTTAAATCCTCCGTTTCCTATCACGGGTATTGTCCTGATTCCATTATAGTATGCGAAAAATAAAATGTAAAATCTGTAAAGCACTTAATATTTTTACTGAAGTGAAAGGATTATAGTAAAGGTACAAACAAAGAAACAGTGAAATACACAAATTGGCCAATGAGTGTAACCGTGTTTATACGTTTTGATCTTTCATTGTAGCAGCAGAAATTATATTTTATATTTCATTTCAGGAGGATATTTATAATGGCAAATACAGTTGATTGGAAGAAAATTCGTGAGGAGCAGTTCCCGGTATTAAAGACAATGACATTCTTAGACGCAGCTTGTGTAAGTTTCGCTTCCAGACGTTCTATTGACGCAGTAAAGGCATTTGCAGAAATGACCGGACGCCAGGATGAGGCAAACAGCAGTGCCCACCATATTGCAATGGACGCTCTCAGACATAAAGCATATGATGAAGCGATCAAACTGTTCAACGCAGATCCGGAAGAGATCGCATTAGTAGAAAGTACTTCCCATGGTTTAAATATTGCGGCAGCTGGTATTGAATTAAAGGACGGTGACAGCATTATCACAACCAATCTGGAATTTATCCAGGTAGCTCTTCCATGGTGCTTAATGCGCAAGGAGAAAAAGATTGACATCCGCGTATGCAAGACTCCTGACAACCGTTTCCGCGCAGAAGATTTTGACAAGCTGGCTGACGATACCACCAAGATCCTGGTTATGTCCACAGTAGAGTGGTGCAACGGCTGGGCAAGTGATCTGAAAGAGATTGGTGACTGGTGCCAGAAACGTGGTATCATGTTTGTAGTAGACGCAGTTCAGCAGATGGGCGTTACCAAGATCGATACCAAGGAATGCCACATTGACCTGATGGTAGCAGGCGGCCATAAGTGGGCAAACAGCCCTTATGGAACTGGTATCCTCTATGTAAATAAGGATGCATTAAACAAGATCAAACAGAGCTACGGCGGCTACTTAAATACAACTGTTCCAGAAGGCGGCTGGGGCGCTTACTGGGAGAAAGTTGACGCACAGTCTGTATCTGACTGGACATTCCCGAACACAGCGAGAAAGTACGAGATCGGCGGAACTTCCAACTATCCAGGCGCTATTGCATTAGGCGAGTCTTTAGGACTGGTAAATGAGATCGGTATTGAAAATATCCAGGATCATGTTTGGGAACTGGGCGAGTACTGCATGGATCAGATCGAAGCAATCGGCGGAACTGTGATCACCCACAGAGATCCAGGCAGAAGAGCTGGTATCATT
>JBNMGK010000080.1:0-9182 GCA_050872205.1 Enterocloster sp. | reverse complement strand
TTGTGATCATATTTATCGATCAGTGGGAAAAAGCTGAAAAACATACGCCGGCCCTTGCAGGGCTTGGGATAGGCATTATCTGCCTGATCCTGTTTGGCCCATCTGGTTTTATGCTTCCTGCATTATTGCTTACATCCGGTCTGTTAGTGATGGTTCAGAAAAGAGAGGAGAGAAGGAAAGAATGAGTACAGAAAGAATTTTACTGATGATCGCAGTTTCTGCCCTTTGTACTTTTTTCTTAAGGGCACTTCCTTTTCTGGCTTTTGGGGGAGATCAGAAAATGCCGCCCTGGCTGGATCGTCTTGGAAAAACACTTCCATCAGCGATCATGGCAGTTTTGATTGTGTATTGCCTGAAAAATGTGGGAAGTGATGTGATCCATATTGGCATTCCCCAGCTGGCAGCAGTAGCTATTGTAGCTGTTACTTATAAGTGGAAACATAATACCCTTGTGAGTATAGCAATAGGAACCGCTGTTTATATGGTATTTTTGCGAATGGCTGCAGCCATGCTGTAAATGTCTCCAATCTATAAAACAGCAATATAAAAGCGATGTTGGAACATTGCAAAATATGTTTCCGGACATCGCTTTTTTGTAATAATTATTTATTTTCTAATTTCTTTTGGAAGTGATCAGTTCTCCGGAAGTATTTCCGTGGCAGATCGGTTTCCATTCTACCTTCTTTACCAGTGCAACAGCAGAGATCGGAATATAAGTGAACATGAAGATCGGGAATGTAAATGTATACAGGATCTTCTTTGGAAGGGAAAGGGCGATCTGCTTCCATTCACTGATCATGGTAATGGCACCGTAGACCAGCAGGCTTAAGTAGAACATAACAATGGTCCTTACAAGGAAGGAAATGTTCTCGGCTGCGATCATTCTTGCTATGTAACCAGGCTCGGTCATATAGGAAAATGCCATTCCCAGGTTAATAAGGATAGCGGCAAGTGTGAAGAACATGCCAGGTGCTACAGTCATGAAAATATCATAGCAGGAGAAGGATTTTCTTCCGCCCTGGAAAAAGCCTTTGATCAGCCCCCAGCTGTAATGCCAGTCTACCTGATAGAAGCCTTTGGACCAGCGCAGTCTCTGGGTCCAGGACTGGCTGAATTTTACAGGCTGTTCATCGTAAATAACAGCCTTATCACAGTAGCCGATCACCTTGCCTTCAATGGCGCAGTTGACAGAAAATTCAATATCCTCTGTAAGAAGATGGAATGGCCAGCCACCATTTTCACGGATCACCTCACCAGATACTAAAAAGCCGGTTCCAGAGATAGCACAGTTGGTTCCGAGAAGCATTCTCGGGAAGTTTAAGAAACGTGCCTCACGTAAGAACCATAGGCCGTAGCCTGCAGAGATCCAGTTAGCACCGAAGTTCTTGGAATTGCGGTAGCTTGTAAGGGCTGCAAAATGTCCGCTGTCAAAGGTAGCGTTCATCTCTTTTACAAAGTTTGGATCTACATAATTATCTGCATCAAATACGAAGTAACCGTCATATACATCTTTACCAGAGGCAAAAAGGCATTTAAACAGATAATCAAGGGCATAGCCTTTTCCTACCTGCTGGTGATTGTAGCGGCGGTACACCTTTGCGCCTGCCTGGGCAGCTACCTGGGCGGTGTTGTCGGTGCAGTTGTCTGCGATCACAAAAATGTCAAGAAGCTCAGAAGGATAATTCTGGGCTTTTAAGCTGTCGATCAGCCCGCCGATGACATTTGCTTCATTTCTTGCAGAAATAATGGCTGCATAGCGGTGAAGCTTGTGTTCCCCGGCTTCTGTTTTCCTTCTTTTCTGAAGAATGCCAAGGAGCAGATAGCCGATCTGATAAAAATAAAATACCACAAATACAGTTGCGATCACAAAATTAAAATAATGGATCATCTGAAGCGTTTTCATAATATACCTCTTTAATAATACCTGAAATATAGATCATTTACTGATAATATTTCTTACTTTATGGCTTGATCTTTTTCGCAGAATACAAAATAGCATATTTTTAGAATAATGCAAGTGTTTGTAAAGAAATTAATAAAAAATTAATAATTGCTTCATACAATATTCAATTATGAACGGTAATACAAACGACTTCTTAAAAATTCATTTAAGGTGTCGCAAAACAAAAAATAATGTGGTATACTAAATTGATAGCATTGGGAAGAAAGATAAAGGAGTGCTTTATGCTGAATGAAGAAAAAATCCAGGCTATGACGGATCTGGCTGTATTTGAAAAGCATCAGGGCAGAAAGATCTTCCCTGTAAATCAATATTTTAAAAGTGATTATGTAGGGGGGCAGCTGTTCCGTTCTTTTTTTGGATATACCTTTAGTTTTGCGCTGATCCTTCTTATGTGGATCCTGTACAAACTGGATGTGATCATGAAAGGCGCCGCCATAGAAGATGTAGTGACCTGGGCGAAAAACTGGGGACTGGCTTATGTGGCAGGACTGGTGCTTTATCTTCTTATTACATGGAAGATCTATTCCAGACGATATGATTTTGCGTCCAGAAGCCAGACCATGTATACGGCCAGACTTAAGCACCTGGATCGTAAATTCGGGAAAGACCATGGAAAAGAAAACAGAGGAGGAGCCGCTTTATGACAGGTCTTTTGCTGTGGAAAGAGCACCTGAAAGAATTTTATAATAAATACAGCTACGGGATCCGTTTTGTGGTCCGTCTGCTGTTTGTCTTATGCACAGTTTTAAGTATGAATGCCAATATTGGCTATATGACAAAGTTAAAGAACCCGGTAGTAGTGATCCTGATCTGTGTGTTCGGAGCACTGCTTCCAGACAGTGCCAGCGTATTTTTAATGGGATGCGTCATGGTGGCTCATGTGTATGCAGTATCCATGGAAATGGCACTGATCACACTGATGATGATCCTGGTAGTAGCTGTACTGTATTATGGTTTTAAGCCGGGAGACAGCTGGCTTATGGTACTTACGCCTCTTGCTTTCTTATTTAAAGTGCCTTATGCAGTGGCATTTCTGGTGGGATTAGGAGGCAGCCTGGTGTCAGTGATACCGGTAAGCTGCGGCGTATTTCTCTATTATCTTCTTATGTATATACGCCAGAACGCAGGTGTCCTTACAGGAGAAGGAAATGTAGATATTGTCCAGCGCTACAGCCAGATCATCCGGTCTGTATGCTTTAACCAGACCATGATGGTGATGATCGCTGCCTGTGCAGTGGGAATTATCGTAGTATATCTGATCCACAGGCTCTCTGTGGACTATGCATGGATCATAGCCATAGTAGCCGGGACAGTAGCCCAGTTATTAGTTATTTTTGTAGGTGACTTTGTATTTGGCGTGTCTGTATCTGCGGGAACACTGATCTTTGGCCTGCTCCTTTCTGTAGTGCTGGCGATGATCTACAATTTCTTCTTCTTCTCTGTGGATTATACCCGTACAGAATATGTGCAGTTTGAAGATGATGATTATTACTACTATGTAAAAGCAGTTCCCAAGATGGCAGTGAGCAGCACGGATGTAAAAGTACAGCGTATCAGCGCAAGAAAACGCAGTACGAGAGCAAGAGAAAGCAAATAAGAAAACGCAAATAAGTATATTTTAAATATAAAAGTATGATCAAAGGAGGATGATATCAGGTGGAAATCTTAACAGAACTTATGATGAAAGCCTCATCCTGGCTGACATTGTTGCCGAGGATCTCCCTCCGGAACATTTTTGAGATCGCGATCATCTCGTTTCTGGTATATGAGATCCTTTTCTGGATAAAGAATACAAGGGCCTGGACATTGTTAAAAGGACTTCTGACTATATTGGTATTTGCCATTATGGCTGTTCTTTTACGTCTGGATACCATTGTGTGGATCCTTAAAAATATTACAGCGATCGCAGTAACAGCCTTTCTGGTCGTTTTCCAGCCAGAACTGCGAAAAGCCCTGGAACAATTAGGCAGCCAGAATCTGTTATCCGGCATTTTAGCCCAGGATGACGGCAAAAGCAGCCAGGAATTCAATGACCGTACGGTGAACGAGCTGGTACGGGCTACTTTTGAGATGGCAAAGGTAAAAACAGGCGCTTTGATGGTAATAGAGAGGGGAACCTCTTTAAAAGAGATCGAAAGGACCGGCATTGAGATCAGCGGTCTGGTTACAAGCCAGCTCCTTATTAATATTTTTGAACACAATACACCTCTTCATGATGGAGCAGTAGTGATCCGGGGAAACCGGGTGGCAGCAGCTACCTGTTATCTGCCCCTTTCTGATAATATGTCCATTAACAAGGCCTTAGGAACCAGACACCGTGCAGCAGTAGGTGTCAGTGAGACAACAGACAGCCTTACCATTGTTGTTTCCGAGGAAACAGGACGTGTATCGGTAGCAGAAGGAGGAATGCTCCGCAGCATTCCAACTGCGGAGGCGCTTCGGAATATTCTTTCCGGACTGATGAAAGAAGAGCCGGTTTCTTCCAACCGGTTTAAGATATGGAAGGGAAGGCTGATCAATGGGAAAAAAGCTGACAAATAATTTAAAACTGAAGATACTTTCCGTTTTCCTTGCCTTTTTTGTATGGCTGGCAGTGACCAACATTTCCAATCCGGATGTAACTGCTACCAAGGAAGTACCATTGGAGGTGCTGAATGAGGATGTGCTTTCTACAAACGGAAAAACCTATGAACTGATCGATAACCGCAGTACAGTCACTGTAGCATATAAGGTACGTACACTGGATGCAGGAAGTATATCTGCTTCTGATTTCAGGGCCTATATTGATCTGGCAGATATGTACGAGCCTACAGGAGCAGTGCCTGTAAAGGTGGATGTAAAGAATAATAAAGTAGACGCAGTGACGGCCAAACCTATGGTTATCCGTGTGACGACCGAAGATATCCAGCAGAAGAAATTTGACCTGACTGCCTATACGGAAGGAAAGACAGAAGCCGGATACAGAGAAGGAACTGTAAATATCGTGCCTTCCAGCGTTGTTGTAAGCGGACCGGAGTCCCAGGTAGGACGGATCAGTACAGTAGGTATTACCATTCGTCTGGACGGAGCAAACTCGGATCTTAACGGTACAGCCCAGATCCAGTGTTTTGATGCAAACCGCAATAAGATCACTTTAGATGACCGGGTAAGTTTAAGCCGTTCAGAGGCAGATTATACATTATCTATCTTAAAAGTAAAGACACTGGGGCTGAATTTTGAGACAGAGGGAAGAGTGGCTGACGGATACCGTTATACAGGTATTGAGAGCAGCGTAAATTCCATTGATGTAGTGGGACTTAAGTCTGATCTGGCAGAGATCAACGCGATCAATATTCCAAAGTCAGAATTGAATATGGACGGCGCTTCTGAAGATAAGGATGTGACCATCGACTTAAATAAATATCTTCCGGAAAATGTGGAGCTGGCTGATTCTAACAGCAAGATCCATGTAACCATTAAGGTAGAACCTCTGGAGACACGGGCCATTGACTTAAAGACCAGCAAGATCCGTCAGGTAGGTGCTTCCAGCCGGTACAGCTATCAGTATGACAGAGATTCCATCAGTTTAAGTATTAAAGGCTTAAAAGAGGATCTGGACCAGCTGACAGATGATTCTTTAGAGGCTGAGGTAGATGTAAGCGATATGGGACCAGGAACACATCCGGGAACCGTAACCTTTGAACTGGGAGCAGCTTATGAGCTGGTAAGCCAGGACGATCTGCAGATCATCGTCCATGACAGAGAACCGGGAGAGACCATACCGGCAACTACCCAGGAAGAAACAGAAAGCAGCATAAGGGAGACAACCGCTGCTGAAAGCAGTTCTGCTGCATCCAATCATACAACTGCGGCTGAACCAAGCTATTAATTAAGGGAAAAACAAGAAAAATGGCAGCTTATATGCTGCGGAAAATCAGGAGAATCAATATGGTAAGTGGAACAACAGTGATCAAGAACCCATCCGGTCTTCATTTAAGACCTGCAGGCATCCTCTGTAAAGAGGCTTTGCTGTATAAATCAAAGATTTCTTTTAAAGTCCGCAATGTAACGGCAAACGCCAAAAGTGTGCTCAGCGTACTTGGCGCCTGCGTAAAATGCGGGGAAGAGATCGAATTTAATTGCACCGGTCCCGATGAGGAGAAGGCGCTGGCAGCAATGATCAAAATTGTGGAGGACGGACTGGGAGAGTAAAATTATTAACGAGCAAATTGCCTGCAAAGCAGGCGGTAGAGCATGTCAGTGTGGAATTTGCGAGTATAAATCAATAAGGAGGAAACACATATGTTTAAGGGAACAAGTGCTTCTGCCGGTATCGGCATTGGCAAAGCTGTGATCATTGAGGAAGCTGAATTAGTGATCACAAGAAACGAGGTGGCAGATGCAGAGGCTGAGATCCAGCGCTTTAAGGGGGCTCTGGAAAAGACCATTGCAGCTACACAGAAGATGGCAGATGATCTGGCTTCCCGCGTGGGAGAGAAGGAAGCAGAGATCATGCAGGGACACATGATGCTGTTATCTGATCCTATGCTTACAGGGGAGATCGAAAGCAGCGTAAAAAATGATAAAGTAAACAGTGAGTTTGCCATTGAAAATGTGTGCAACATGTATGCAGATATGTTTGCATCTATGGGAGACGAGCTGATGCAGCAGCGTGCTACTGATATGAGAGATATTAAAGTGCGCATGCAGCGTACATTAATGGGACTGGAGTCTGTAGATGTATCTTTACTGCCAAAGGGAAGCATACTGGTAGCAAAGGATCTGACACCGTCTATGACAGCAGGCATTAATCCGGAAAATGTTTCCGGTATTGTAACAGAGCTGGGAGGAAAAACCTCACATAGTGCTATTTTAGCAAGAGCACTGGAGATTCCTGCAGTAGTTGCAGTAAATGGTCTGCTGGATGCAGTAAAAGATGGGGACAGTGTAGTCCTTGACGGAAGCACCGGAGAGGTATTTGTAAATCCGGAAGCTTTTGTAGAAAAAGAATATGAAGAAAAGAAAAACCAGTTCTTAAAGGATAAAAAAGAACTGGAAAAATACATTGGACAGTCTTCTGTTACAAAGGATGGCGTACAGGTAGAGATCGTTGCCAATATTGGTAAGCCGGAAGATGTGGACAAGGTTTTACAGTACGATGGAGAAGGCGTTGGCCTGTTCCGTACTGAATTCCTGTTTATGGACCGTACTGCTATGCCTACAGAAGAAGAGCAGTTTGAGGCCTACAAGAAGGTAGCTATGGCATTGAATGGCAAGCCGGTGATCATCCGTACATTGGATATCGGTGGCGATAAAGAGATCCCATATATGGGACTGGAAAAGGACGAAAATCCATTCCTGGGCTATCGTGCCATTCGTTTGTGCTTAGACAGAAAAGAGGATATTTACAAGCCACAGCTGCGCGCCCTTTTAAGAGCCAGCGCATATGGCAATATCCGTATTATGATTCCTCTTGTAACCTGCATTGACGAGTTAAGAGAGGCAAAAGCACTGATCGAAGAGATCAAGGCTGAGTTAGATGAAAAGAATATTGCATACAAGAAAGACATCCAGGTAGGTATCATGGTAGAGACAGCCGCTGCTTCCCTGATCGCAGATATCTTTGCAAAAGAGGCAGATTTCTTCAGCATCGGTACCAATGATCTGACCCAGTATACCATGTCTGTTGACAGAGGAAACAAGAAGGTATCTTATCTGTACTCTACCTTTAATCCGGCAGTGCTTAGAAGTATCCGCCACATCATTGCATGTGGACGGGAAGCTGGCATTATGGTAGGCATGTGTGGTGAAGCAGCCAGTGATCAAATGATGATCCCGCTGTTACTTGCCTTTGGTTTAAATGAATTCAGTATGAGCGCATCCGCCATCCTGCGTGCAAGAAAGATGGTAACAGAATACAGTGTAGAAGAACTTCAGGCAGTAGCAGATAAGGCTATGAGCTTTGCTACAACTGCAGAAGTAGAAGACTACATGAGAAAGTTTGTGGAGAAGATTACAGGTTAATGGCAGTTTATCTTATTTGTTATGGAATCAGTTTTATTCTGGCCTGGCAGCACTTATATGTGCTGTCCGGCCTTGTTTTAGTTGGAGCAGCCATATGGCTGTATATCAGAGATTATATCCGGACAGGAAATCTGATCCATTTGCGCGGATTATTCTGTCTGTTTTTCGTAGGAGGACAGGGAATTTCCTGTTTTAAGCTTTCCTATCTGCAGACAGACTGGCTGCTTATTACATGGATCAGCTTTTTTGTGGCAGTTATGGCTTTCTGGTGGGTATTTGAGGTGCTGACTAGGATGTATGACGGCTGGAGCGCAGCGGATATGGGCTCTGTATACAAATATTACTCCTCTGCGGATTCACCTTTACAGGCAAACCGCATTCTGATCTCCATGGCAGTGATCACTCTGGTTTCTGTACTGGCCTTTGCTTTTGAAGCATGGAGACTGGGCTTTGTGCCTATGTTTTCCTATGGCGTACCACATGCCTATTCCTATTTTCATATTAAAGGAGTCCATTATTTTACTGTGTCCTGTGTACTGGTTCCAAGCCTTTCTGTAGTATACAGCCTGATGATGGCAAGAAGAGGAAGAGGCTTGATCCGGTACAAAGGCTTCTGGCTGGCAGTGATCTGTGACATTGTGGCAGTGATGATCCCGCTTTTATGTGTATCCCGTTTCCAGCTGATCCTGGCAGTGGGAATGGCTGTATTTACCTACATTTCCATGACAGGAAGCTTCAGCCTGATCTATGTAGGCGTGCTTCTTGTGGCGCTGATCCCGGCTTATGTGGCTTTAACTGTGCTTCGCAGCCACAGCGTAGAGTATTTAAACGGCATTTTCGAGATGAAAAACAGCCATATGCCTATTTTTATCACCCAGCCTTATATGTATATCGCAAATAATTACGATAACTTTAACCGTATGGCAGCAGAATTGAAACATTTCACATTTGGACTTAAGGGATTATTCCCACTATGGGCGCTGACAGGACTTAAATTCATCTTCCCGTCACTGGCAGATTTTCCATTGTTTGTGACCAAAGAAGAGCTGACTACAGTAACACTGTTTTACGATGCTTTTTATGACTTTGGTGTTGTGGGAATGATATTTTTCGGTGGTCTTTTAGGTGGTGTCTGCTATCTTCTTGGACGTTTCAGAAGAAAACTTACCTGCCCGGCAGGTCATGTGATCTATGCCCAGATCGCCATGTATATGAT
>JBNMGK010000258.1:0-4216 GCA_050872205.1 Enterocloster sp. | reverse complement strand
GCCAGGATCAAACTCTCATGTTAAAAAGTTGATCGAAGTTCGGATTACTTAGCTTGGCTAATTTATCCTAAACCTTCATTACTTGGTTTTTGTTCTGAATTTTCTCAAAAATCCAAAGGTCTAAACCAGACCTTTTATTTTCTGAATTTTCAGGGTTTTACATACTGTTTAATCTTCAATTATCAAGGATCATATTTTGTTGTCAGACTTGTTTGCTGCAACGGTTATTTATTATAACCAGTCATCAACTGTTTGTCAACAACTTTTTTAATTTATTTTTTTGTTTCTTTCGAAACATTTGCTGCTCTCTCAAGCGCGAAGATTATAATAGCAAATCACAAACCGTTTGTCAACAACTTTTTTAATGTTTTTCAAAATTATTTTATAAGTATGAAAAGTTTAAACAACAATGAAAAATGCCCCGAAACTCAGGGCACTTTATATACACAGTCTGCTAACCTATTATTGCAGCTTCCAACCTGCTCAAAAACCGGCTTCTGGCACTTTCCTGACTCTTCAGGCTTTTCAGCTTGTCGGTGCTCTTGGCCGGGATCCAGGCTTTATTGGTATTATAATAGAAGTTTAGCTGTTTCCAGTATTTCTCCGGAAACAGGAACATATAGTAAAGACATTTTTTCTCCTGCTTATCCATAGGCCGGACCCGTTCGTAGGAATCCAGCATGGAGATTCCCAGATCACCGTCCCAGCCATGCTTTTCCATTACCTTTCGCATCAGGCGGTACAGGTCCTCTGCCTGGACTCCCAGGTGCATGCGGTTATACTCAATGATCGCTGTATAGCCATTTCCCATTAATACATGGTGCTGGTCCAGATCGCCATGGCAGAGATAGCCCTGTCTGGTTCCTTGCTGTCCGGCAGAATTTTTCATGTTTTCAGCAGGATTTTCCATATTTTCAGCGGCATTTTCAACGGAAAGCTCTGCAGCAGCCAGTTGTCCCGGCATTCCATTTTCCGGGAATAGTCCTTTCATCTGAGCCAGCGCTTCTTTGGCCTGGTCAAAGAAATAGTCAAAGCTGTCTATTACGCACAGTTCAAATTCCGTCTTTCCCCGCTTGCCACGGATAAAATTTCTGGCCCGTTTCATTTCCTTTACATGGCGCTCCTGTTCTTTTTCCAGACTTTCTATAAAAATTGAGCCCATATTCCATTCTTCTCTTGGCGAAATCTGGCGCAGTTGGCCGTGAAGCATGGCAAGGCGGGATATACCCAGACGGATCTCATAATTATCCCTGATATTACACTCTCTGTCAGAAAAGTATTCCTTCATAATATAGTTAGTCCCGTCTCCTGCTTTGCTTAAAAGGGCACCTTCTTTATTCCGCACATACCGGTCCACCCGCAGGCTGCCTCTGATATCCAGACTTTCCAACACCTGATCTTCAAATTCCAGCCTGCGCACAGTCCCCCTGTATTCCCGCAAAAGTTTCAGTCCCTTATCTGTCTCGCAGATCCAGGATCCCCGGCCTTTTCTTACAGACAGGACTTCCATTTCATATTGCTCTAAAACCTCCTGGTATCTTTCATTCATTTTAACCCTCCCACCAAAACCGCACTGTTTCAGCGTCCAACTGTGCGACTGTCATTTCACTGCTTTTACAGACTATGTGGAAATAGGCAGGATTATGCGGGAGTTTTTAGCCATAAATGTTGCCAGGTGCAAAAAAGTCCCCCCGCAAATGCAGGAGGACAATTGGACCTATTTACTTCTGTTCCCAGCCATCTTTCCATTTCATATGGTGAAGCTGGCCTTCTAATGCCATTTTTTCAAAATCGTTGTGGCGCAGGGCTTCATAAAGCACAACTGCCACAGAATTTGACAGGTTTAAGGAACGGATCTCACCCCACATAGGGATGCGGACGCAGTGATCTTCATTTTCCACTAAAATCTCTTCCGGGATACCGGCGCTTTCTTTTCCCAACATAAGATAGCCGTCCGGCTCGTAGTCTACTTCTGAGTAGACTTTATGTGCCTTTGTGGTAGCAAAATACATTTTTCCCAGGGCGTCCGGGTTCTTCTCCAGAAAATCCTGGTAATCGCTGTATACATGTACATCTAATTTATCCCAGTAATCCAGACCGGCTCTTTTTAAGGCTTTTTCATTTAACTTAAAGCCCAGAGGCTCGATCAGGTGGAGTCTGGTATTGGTGGCCACACAGGTACGGCCGATATTTCCTGTATTAGAGGGCATTTCCGGCTCTAAAAGTACAACATTCATCATAATCTTATTCTGCCTTTCCATCATGGCGCTTTACAAAGCGCTCAATACGGCTTAATGCCTCTTTCAGGCTCTTTAAGGAGTACGCATAGGAAATACGCACAAAGCCTTCTCCGCAGGCGCCAAAGGCCGTTCCGGGAACTACAGCTACTTTCTCTTCCATAAGAAGTTTGGTAGCAAATTCCTCAGATGTCATGCCAAAACGGCTGATATTTGGGAATGTATAGAATGCGCCTAATGGCTCAAAACAGTCGATGCCCATTTCACGGAATGCGTTTAATAAAAATCTGCGGCGCTGGTCATAGGACTCACGCATCATTTCTACATCCGGGTCACCATTTTTCAGTGCGGAAACTGCTGCATACTGGCTGGTGGTAGGGGCACACATAATAGCGTACTGGTGGATCTTTAACATCTGCTTTAAGATCAGGTTTGGCGCTGCTGCATAGCCAAGACGCCAGCCGGTCATTGCATAAGACTTGGAAAAACCATTGATCAGGACGGTACGCTCTTTCATGCCAGGAAATGCTGCAATGGTAGCATGTTTTCTCTGGTAAGTCAGTTCAGAGTAGATCTCATCAGTGACTACAAACAGGTCTTTTTCAATAACGATCTTTGCGATCTCTTCCAGTTCATGTTTCTCCATAATAGCGCCGGTTGGGTTATTAGGGAATGGAAGAACCAGGATCTTGGTCTTGTCTGTGATCTTTTCCAACAGCTTCTCTGGTGTCAGCTTAAACTGGTCTTTTTCTTCCAGTTCGATGATCACCGGAACACCGTCTGCCAGCGTAACACATGGCAGGTAGGAAACGTAGCTTGGCTGTGGGATCAGTACTTCATCTCCCGGATTTAACATGGCGCGCATAGCCACGTCAATAGCTTCGCTGCCGCCTACTGTTACCATGACCTCTGTATCCGGGTCATAGCTTACATCAAAACGGCGCTTTAAATAATTGCAGATTTCCTCTTTTAACTGCTTTAAACCTGCATTGGAAGTATAGAAGGTACGGCCTTTTTCAAGGGAATAGATGCCTTCTTCCCTGATGTGCCAGGGAGTTTCAAAGTCCGGCTCGCCTACACCTAAGGAAATAGCGCCTTCCATTTCATTTACAATATCAAAAAATTTACGGATCCCAGAGGGCGGGATACTTACGATTTTGTCAGATAAGGGGTTTCTCATGGTGTGATCAGCATCCTTTCATCCTGGACCGGTTCACTGATAATGGTACCGTGGTCCTTATATTTTTTCAGTACAAAGTGGGTTGCTGTGCTTAATACAGACTCCATAGGAGCTAATTTGTCAGATACAAACTGTGCTACCTGGCGCATGGTCTTTCCTTCGATAAATACGGTAAAGTCAAAAGATCCGCTCATCAGATATACAGCGTTTACTTCATTATACTGGTAGATGCGCTCTGCGATCTTGTCAAAGCCCATACCTCTCTGAGGAGTTACTTTTACTTCGATCAGAGCTACTACCTTTTCTTCACTGGTGTTATCCCAATTAATGAGAGTGTGGTATCCGCAGATAATGTGCTCTTTTTCCATCTCGGCGATCTCGTTGGCCACTGCGATCTCACTTTCACCAAGTAATACCGCCAGGTCTTTTATGTCGATCCTGCTGTTCTTTTCCATCACCGCCAGAATTTTTTCTCTCATGATAACTTCCTCCAATATTAAAATCACATATTCTTATATGGTACTGCCGTTTTCAAACGGCATACATGACCTGTATGTCAAGCCTTATCCACCGGTCTACTATTGAATACGGGTCAGCTCATCCGCTCTTGGCCGCTCTAAATATCCGGCTGTTTCTTCCCCATGGCGTATGACACGAGCAATGCCTTTTTCGGCGCTGCCGATCACTGCTGCTGGTATTCCCTGCGCACTGAGGCTGCGTACCATCTGGCCGCCTCTGTCGCATGCCAGAATCACGCAGTTTTCACTGAAAAGGCGGTATGGATTGACCTCAAAGATCT
>JBNMGK010000518.1:0-1127 GCA_050872205.1 Enterocloster sp. | reverse complement strand
CCCAGGATCGTTTAGAGGGACGCTGCGCAGAATTATCACAGATACGTAAAACTGCGTCCAGACAGCTGGTGGAGAAGATCAAAAAGGGACTTCTTGATCTGAATTTCCTGGATGTACAGTTTGATATGGAATTTGACCGGCTGCCTCATTTTACAGCATCCGGCTATGATGAAGCCCAGTTTCTGATCTCTACCAATCCAGGACAGCCGGTGCGTCCTCTTATGGAAGTAGCATCTGGTGGTGAACTGTCACGTATTATGCTGGCGATCAAAACAGTCCTGGCAGACTCAGATGACATTCCAACCCTTATTTTTGATGAGATCGATACAGGTATCAGCGGAAGGACGGCCCAGAAGGTGTCTGAGAAGCTTTCCTATATTGCAAAAAGCCACCAGGTGATCTGTATCACACATCTGCCCCAGATCGCTGCTATGGCAGATGCTCATTTTGAGATCCACAAAGCAGCCAGTGAAGGAAGCACGGCTACTTCGATCAGACGCCTTAACAGGGAACAGACAGTGGAAGAGCTGGCAAGACTTCTTGGAGGTGCAAAGATCACGGATACCGTGATCCAGAATGCCCGTGAGATGAAGGAACTGGCAGATAAGACAAAATGAGGCATACAAATGTATAGGCAATAACCAAAATAAAACAGATTGGAACGACCGTTCACAGAACATACTAACAGGGAGCGCAGGAGTATTAAGACTTGCAGCTCCCTGTTTTTGTATAGGAAAAATGCACCGATGGCGCATGTTACAGGCTGCAAATGGAGAAGGAGGTCGTTCTATGAGGGGAAAATCGAACTTTTATAAGCATCTGGTCAGGATATTCTGGCTGTCTTTTATCGTAGGCACAGTTGGGATCTGGTACTATGTGGATAAAAGTATACCGGACCGGATCAGTGTAACGGAACATGACCAGGAAGAATTTACATTTTCCCTTCCGTGGCGGGCCACTGTATACAGTGAAAGCGAAGAGGTGGCACTGGGAAATGAAAGCAATATCCCGGCAGATAAGATCACCATAAGCAGCAGAGAACCATTTTCCACGTATGCAGGGAAAAAGGGAAGCTATCAGCTGGATCTGAAATTATTCGGCGTCATCAAATTTAAGAACATACAGGT
>JBNMGK010000017.1:0-18753 GCA_050872205.1 Enterocloster sp. | reverse complement strand
ATAGAGGTACATTTCATCACCTTTCCAAGAAGAAGGCTGATATATGGCTTTAAATAAGCTTCACGCACAGAAACTTCCTCTGCCAGAGAACCATTTAATGCCTCGTTGCTGTACTGGGAAGCTTTCTCTGTATCTAACACAGCTGTATTCCAGAATTTCTTTTTATCCAGTTCTTTATAAATGCCTAATGCCATTTTAGCATATTTAGGGGCAACTACCAGATTTAATTTGTTTCCCCCTAAATAACCTTCTACAGCATTGCGCCACTGGTCATTTTTGATCTCTAACAGGTCTGCCAGAATATACACATCTACGCTTTTTCCAGTTTCTTCCAGTAAACGGCGCTGTAAAAAGCCTCTGGCCTCTTCCAGATAAGCAGGATAGGCTTTGTTTCCGGCCTTTAACTGCTCTAATTCCAGTTTTTTAAGCTTTTCTGTCTTTTTTAACTCATTGATCTGGCTGACTGTTTCCTGGCGCAGCTTTTCTGTATCTGCAGCCATAGAAGAAAGAGAAGCTTTTAAGCGTTCCAAAGTGGTTTTATCAATGGTTCTGTTTTCAAATTCCTCAATATCCCATAAAGTCTGGTTGGAAACGATCTCTTCCTCTTCCCATTTCTTTAAAGCGTTTAAGGTTTTCTGCCATTTGGCTTCGCTGTGGCCTAACTGCTCGCAAAGGGCATTTAAGGAAGAAAGCTGATCCTTTAATTCCTCATATCCTGTAGAGGCGATCCTCTTTAAAAGCTCATCGCCATCCTTTGTAAGATCACGGATCTGCTGTTCCACAGATTTTTTCGCTTCATCCAGATGGATCAGATCTTCTTTTCCCTGTCTGGTCTTATCAGAAAACATGCGGATCTTTGAACGGGTATCTAACAGGTCTAATTTTTTGACAAACCAGCTGTATTTTTCCTGTTTTTCCCGTAACAGATCATACGCATCGTAAGCTTCTTTTATGGATTTTAACTGGCTGATCTCTTCGCAGGTGTCCTCGATCTTTTTCTGCATCCTTCCATACTGCATGACACTTTCCTGCATGTCCTCAATATGGATGTTCTGTTCCGTACAGATATATTCCTTTACAAAATCCTCCAGGCGGATGTTCATCCTGAAAGGAATAGCCCGTTTAAAAAGAAGAGGGAATTTCTCACTGTCAAGGCCGCCTAAATAACTGTCATATAAGATACGGCGGAACCGTTCATTGTGGGAGGTGGAAAAATAATCCTCTTTGCTGTAATTTTCTCTTAAATACTGCTCTACTTCACTGATAGACATAGGTCTTGAGGCTGTGCGGTATTCATTTTCCCATAAAGGACCCTTATGCCAGAAGAAACGGCGTGAGACCTCGTTGGAGGCAGTATTTACATCAAATACAATGCCGATGCACTGAAATTTGTCTGTGCCTGTGAGCTGCATTTCCAGAACAATAGTAGAACTGAAGTTCTGATTCCTTAAATAAGAAAATTCGTTGTTTTCCCCAATATTGACCATACCACGCAGATATTCGATCAGGCTTCGGTCTGAGTCATCGGCTGCCGCTTTATTAAAGAAGCCGCGGCCGTCTGTATTGGCATACAGTACCAGCTGCAAAGCGTCAATAACTGTGGATTTTCCGCTTCCTGAATGGCCGGTAAAAAAGTTAATTTCCTTGTTTAAAGAAAGGACTTTTCTGGAAATATAATGCCAGTTGTTCAGATCGATCCTTGTAAATGCCAGAAAAGGGGTATTATTCATCGCTTCCATCTTCCATACCTCCTTCACTGTCATCATCAAAATCTTCTAATAAGGCCCGCACATCATCTCCTAAAAGCACTACATTGATACAGGGATAGATGATAAAAGGACTTTTGCTGTTTAAATCATCTAAAAGCTCTAAAGGCTCTAAGATCTGGTATTTTCTAAGGAGGGCCAGAGTCCTTCGGATATCCGTAGGCGCAGGCTGGCGCTTAAATAAGCGGTAATTTCCCAGTTTTTCCTGGATCTCTCCTAAAGTGGTATATACATTTACACTGGTGGAAACATTTTCCATCTGTTCATCATAGATCAGCTTTAAGGCTAACAGATAAAGAGTTGCCAGTTTTGGCAGCTTTTCTCCTAATAGATCTTCTCCCTGGACATAGAAAATGCCCATATGGCTGTTTTCTATCAGCTCAATGCCAGAAACTGCCAGATAATGGCGGATAAACGGAAAATGTCTGGTAATGGTACGATAAGAGGAAGTGTACTGAAGACGCTCTGTTTTCTTATCGTATTTACGCTCCAGAATAAAGGTCTGGCGAAGGAGAAGACGAATGGAATCCGTGACTTCCTTTTGCTGTTCTTCTGTCATATTGTCGTAATAGGGAATGCTCCAGTCTGTTTCTGGTCCATTATTTATATCATTTATATCACTCATGGGTGTTCCTCCTTACAAACTGAAGCTTTGGATAGGTATAAGGGCCATTTTTAACAGGCTTTTCCTCTTCTTCCACTGCCAGATAAGGGCTTTTGGTACGGGTGGAATAATCATAAGCCAGTATCAGTTTTTCAAAATCTTCATCATTTTCTACGGTAGTCTCATCTACTTCCATAGAGCCTTCGTTCATATGGCTCTGGATAAAATCCTCGATCTCTTTGCGGTTGTAGCGGTTTTTAACCTTATTATAATTTAAGATCTCTTCTTCGGAAAGCTCAGGAAGTGCCTTTTCATCAGGCACCTGCTTTGCAAAATCCGTTCTTGGACGGCGGCGCTTGTAAAGAGCCTCTTCTGATAATAAGCTGGTCTGGGAAAGGTTCATACGATTTCCCACAGCCTGTATCATTTCTTCGTCTCCACGGTTTGCGCTAAGCCGGTTTAAGAGCTGGATCACAAGACCCTTCATGTCATCTTCCTGGTTTAAAAGATATCCAAGCCTTGTGACTGTTGCCTTTACATAACGGGAATGTTCCCGGTCAATGTTGGTGATACGGTGCTCAATATCATCAAAACCACGTTCCAGCTGGTCCAGCTTTTGAAAAATAATTTCCGAAGGAGTGCTTTCTCCCACTCTGGCAAGCCATTGCCCGTCTTCCCGCATAGAACGGATGCAGGCTTTAATGTCTGTCTTATAAAGATAAAAATTATCCGATGTTTTTAAAATATGATACTTTTTATTGACGATCTCCTGTACATAGCCCTCTAAATGGTCTTTTAACAACTGGGCGTAGTCTTTCTGGGCCAGCAGGCTTCCAAAAAAGGTGTCCATGTTGTGAAGCAGATCCTGAAGGGACTTATTTAACTTTCTCGTATTTACAATAGCAGTATCCAAAAGACCGATCCCGGAGCGGCTGTCATTTTTCAATGAAAACAAAATAGCATATACGTTCTGGATGTAAATATTGGTCTCATCTTCCTGCTCACTGGAAAGACGGGAAAATGCTTCGATCATCACTGCTGCATAGTCGGGTATGACAATATTTACGGTCATGGCAGAATAATCATCTACTTTCCGCAGCCAGCCAGTCTTTAACAGCCAGTTTAACACACGGGTAGCCGGTGGCTCTAACTGGTCTTCTTCCTCTTCCAGCTCGTCCTGCCAGATCACACACCGTTTTTGGGCAAAATAGCTGCTCAAAAGCTGGATGCACATTTCACGGCTTAAAAAGTAATTACTGTATTCATATTCTTCATTGATCTTTAAAAGTGCTTCTATGTAGGTGGAGCGGTTTACAGAGCGGAACAGACTCCAGAACCGCTCTGGTATTTCCTCCATTAAATTCTTTTTCAATGGGTTTTATTTTCCTTCCAGTTGGTTTTTAAGGTACAGAAGCGCATTGGTAATGATGCAGCCGTGGTCTACGGCAATGCCCTCTGCCTGAATAAGACGATAGGTTTCTTCCTGGATCAGCGGATGACCGGAATGTGTGATCTCTACCGCTGCATAAACAGCGATTCCCTGAGCTTTGTCTTTTAAGTCCAGCCGCCATGTTTCTGCTTTTAAGCGGCCTTCTTTTTCTTTACTGTTTAAAAGGGTCAGACTGGCATCCAGCCATTTAGCATCCTTGGCATCATCCCCGGCCTGTACCTTTAAATTTCCTTCCACCAGAGCCAGATAAGAAGTAGTGATCACCCGCCATCTTGGATCACGCTGCCAGTTTCCCCAGGTGCGCATCTGGCGAAGAGGCAGGCCTTTTACTCCCGTTTCCTCTTCCAGCTCCCTGGCAGCTCCTTCATTTATGTCTTCTTTCATTTCCACAAAACCGCCAGGAGTAGCCCAAAAGCCGATGCTTGGATGATTGCTGCGCTTTACCATTAATACTTTTAACGGCTGCCCCCAGTGTGTCAGCTTTTCCTCGCTTCTTACCACTACAATGTCGGTGGTATTGCTGGGAGTATCGTATTTTTTCGGATTATATGCTGCAAGAAATTCTTCTAAGGTCTGTCCGGAAGCGTTTTTTTCTCCTGTTCCGTAAAAACCTTCCAAACGATTTAAAAATGCCATAAAACCGCCGTCCTTTCTTTTATTCAGGGCAGGTTTTTAACTGCCTGATTATGCCTGGAATGTGATATGAATCTGCAATCTGATCCGGCAGAAAACCTTCCTGCTTTAATGCATTTCCTGTAACCGGACCAATGGCAAAAATACGGGGAACTGGCGTTCTGGCAGGTTCATCCATGGATTTTTTAAATTCTTCTCCATAGATCTTAAAAAATGCCCGGACTCCAGATGCGCTGCCAAAAATAAGATGACTGCACCGGGATAATGTGGTTGCGTCTAAAAGAGGTCTTCCCTCTATATGATACAACGCCAGATCTTTGTAGAAAACCCCATTTTTTTCCAGTTCAATGTTTAATTCTTTTGATCCGTCCCTGGAACGGGGAATCAATATCCGGTCTGAAGCTGTCAGCTGTTTTGCAAGTGTTTTTGCCAGATCTGCGCTGCAATAAGTCTCTGGCATCAGATCCGCATGAAATCCGTGCTGTCTTAAAGCTTCTTTTGTAGCTTCTCCAATCACGGCAAAGCGCAGACTGCCTAAAAGCCGCAGATCTCCCTGCTCTTTTGTTAAAAATGTATCAAAAAACAGTTCCACACCATTCACACTGGTAAATGCCAGCCAGGTAAAGCCGGGCTTCTGCTGCAGAAGCTTTGTAAGGCAGTTTTCTTCCGTTTTTTCGGGTATTACTTCCATTTCCATTAGTGTAAATGTCCGGGCTCCATTTTCTTTAAGGGCATTTGACAGTCTTTCGGTAAAAGAGGCAGTGCCGATCATGCCAACAAAACATCCTGATAGTGATTTTAAGGAGTTTTCTTCTTTATCTGATATTTTATCTGGTAAAAGGTTAAAGGCCGCTGTTTCCCCTACTACGATAATAGCCGGTGTTTTGATCTCTGCCTGTATAGTTTGTTCATAAATGGTTTTGAGAGTGCCTCTTACCACCTTCTGACTGTCAAGGGAACCGTCTTCGATTACTGCAGCCGGTGTATCAGCTGGTTTTCCGCCCTTTATCAGCCCGGCGGCAATGGTATTCAAGTTGTGCAGTCCCATAAGAAATACCAGTGTTCCTTCACAGGACCCATAAGAGGCCAGTTCTTTTTCTGACTGGACGCCTTTTAAGGTATGGCCGGTGATCACATGAAAACTGCGGCTTACATTCCTGTGGGTCACAGGAATTCCTGCCAGTTCTGGTACTGCCACACAGGAGGTAATGCCGGGAACAATCTCCCAGGGGATGCCATGTTCCCTTAAAGCCAGGATCTCTTCTGAACCACGGCCAAATACAAAGGAATCACCGCCTTTTAAACGGACTACCTTTAAGCCTTCTAAAGCCAGGTTAATAAGCAGTTCATTGATCTGCTCCTGTTTCATGGAGTGATGACCGGACTGCTTTCCTACATATAGGATACTGCAATGGGCTGGAACCCAGGAAAGAAAGGCTGTGGATGCCAGATGGTCATAAACCACTGCATCGCAGTTTTTAAGGATCTCTTTGCCCTTTAAGGTGATCAGTTTGGGGTCTCCGGGACCTGCGCCAATGAGATAAACAAAGCCTTTTTTCATTCTTTTCCCAGTCCTTTCCCAATCTCTTTTATCATTCGCTTTACATCTTCCTTTTCTACAGAACCTGTGATACAGACGTGTTTTACTTCATTACCGGATGAACGGGAAGCGGCACCTGCTGCCTGGAGAATAAGTTTATCTCCTTCCTTGTGGGCATATACGCCGATAGGTTCATGGCAGCCTGCATTTAAGTATGCCAGTACTCCCCGCTCTGCATCCAGACAGATGTGCGCTTCTGACACATCTATTTTTTCACAAAGTCTGGCTGCAGGACTTCCCTCTTTTGCCTCCACTGCCAGGATCCCCTGTCCACCAGCAGGTATAAAATGCTCAGGGTCCAGGGGATAAAAATGCAGGTCAGCACTTTCTGTTATTCCCAGTCTTTTAAGCCCGGCCTGTGCAAGGATAATACCGTCATAAAGGCCGTCTTTTAATTTCTTTAACCGGGTATGCACATTTCCACGTAACGTTTCAAAGGTCAGTTCTGGAACAGGACCTGCCCCGTTCTTTTTCCACAGTTCCTCCCAGTATTCCTTAAAGAAGCACTGCCTTCTGGGGCTGGAAGTTCCTACAACAAAGCAGTTTCCACTAAAAGAATCCAGTTTCGTATCTTTTCTGGTCAGAAATACATCTCCTGGATATTCTCTTTCAGATACGGCAGCAATACAAAGTCCATGATCCAGCTTTGCAGGCATGTCCTTTGCGCTGTGTACGGCCAGGTCGATCTGCCCCTTTAAAAGGGCTTCTTCCAGTTCAGATACAAAGACACCTTTTCCTCCAAAAGCCTGCAAGGGGCTTATAAGGTTTTTATCTCCCAAGGTATCTGAAGTAACGATCTCTGTTTTCAGATCCGGATAGGCCTCTTTTAAAAGGCGCTCTATAATATAAGTCTGTTCCAGTGCAAGTTCACTTTTGCGGCTTCCGATCCGCAGTGTATGTTCTGTCATATAGGTCCTCGTTTATTTTATATTTCAGGATGATCTGCCTGATCTGATCTTCCTTTAAAGTCTTTTCCTGATCCAGGGCCAGTTCTGCCAGTTCTGTAAAAACAGCGGCTCTCTTTTTGGAAGAATCTGGAAAAAGAGAAAAAATCTCTTGACGCAGACTGCCTAACTGGTCTGCAATGCCTTCTGTCTGCACAGGAAGTACCTGTTTTATGCGTTCCTTTAAGAGCCTGGTAAAAACAGGGCTTGCACCGCCGCTGGAAACGGCAACTGTTACGGGGCCCCTTTTTATCATAGCCGGGAAGATAAAACTGCATTTATCCTTTACATCTACTACATTAACAGGTATTCTGTTTTCTTTACAGTAAGCGGAGATCTGACTGTTTAAAGCTTCATCTGATAAAGCTGCGATCACAAAGTCAGCATCCTTTATATCCTCCATGGAAAAAAGCCGTCTGTTCAGCTGCAGACGGCCCTGAGTGCGGGAAGCATCTTTTCCTAAGGCTTCCAGCTCAGCGTTAAATTCTTTTGAGATAACTCTGATATACACTCCAAAAGGAAGCAGGTCACATACCTTGCGGTATGCAACCTTTCCTCCTCCTGCGATGACACAAAGTTTTCCTTCAATATCCATATAAAAGGGAAAATACCCCATTATTTATCCTCCTGAGTATCCTCATCTTCTTCAAAAGATTCGTCCAAAGTATTATCCATTTCCTCAGATGCATCTTCTTCCAGATAAGGTTCAACAGCATCATTCTCATATTCTTCGATTTCTTCCTCATCTGGTTCTGGCAGAGGACGGTCTCTTAAAGCATTTTTACGCTCATTTACAAGACGTTCAAATTCTTCCTCGCTGCATCCTATGTCAGCCAGTCTCTTGCGGCGTTTCTCACGAAGCATGCGCATACGCTCTTCTTCTTTCTTTCTCTGGATCAGGATCCAGGAAATGATCAATGCTGCCAGAAGAACTGCTGCCACTATTCCAACTGCGATCCAGGCGCTTTTGGTCAGTTTTAAAGGCTTTTTATCCTTTTTAGTATCCTTCACATCAGATGGTGTACCGTTTTTATTAGTATCTGCAGTACCTGCTTCTGCAGAGTCCGTACTTTCTGTATTTTCACTGCTTTCGTCAGAAGCAGAGGCAGAAACTGCTTTTGTGCTGAATACCCAGGCAACACCGATCTGGCGGTCATTGTATGTATAAATAATGCGGCCTACGGCTCCATCTGGGTGGCTTGCCGGTATCTCAGTCTGAAGATACTGATCTGCATCAGAAAACTGGGCATCATTTGGCAGTGTGATCACTGCTTTTTCATCTAAATACAGGTCAGATGGCTCATAGATAGTATCACCAATGGTCACAGGTTCGTCACCTGTTACATAGGCAGTCTCATTTTCTGCTACAGAAACATTTTTAAAGCGTGCAAAGCCAAAATCCAAGATGGTTTTTGTATCAGAATAATGGGTTCTCTGGGTACTCTTTAAAGTAACAGCTACCTGACGGCGGCCATTTTGTTCTGCATAGGTAACTAAGGTCTGTCCTGCAAGGGAAGTATAACCTGTCTTTCCGGCAACAGCACTTGGATAATAATTTTCATCCTCAGAATTATCTGTTACTACCAGCTTGTGTTCCATGGAATAGGTTCTGCCATTTGGATTGTTAATGGTAGGCGGCAGTGTGGCGCTGGTGGCAGAACAGATTTCTAATAAAGTAGGGTTATTAAAAACAGCTGCTCCGATCTGGGCCATGTCGTAAGCAGAGGTAAGCTGCTCCGGATCATTTAAACCAGAAGGATTTACAAAATGGCTTTCACGGCATCCCAAAGAAGCTGCTTTTTCATTCATCATGTCAGCGAAAGCTTCTCTGCTTCCTGCTACATGTTCTGCTAAAGCGTTGGCAGTCTGGTTAGAGGACTGAAGGAGCATAACGTACAGACAGTCTTTTACAGAAAGGACATCTCCTTCCTCTAACTGCAGCTTGTTTCCGCTTCCGTCCTCTACATTATAAACAGCATCATGGGAGAATGTTACCTGGTCATCCATAGAAGCGTTTTCCACTACGACCAGGGCTGTAAGCAGCTTTGTGATGCTGGCGGGATATTCCTGCACATGGATATTCTGGGCAAATAAAACGGCCCCGGAGTCCATATCCATAACGATACCTGCCTCTGACTGGCAGCCTGTATCAAGAGGCCAGTCCGGCTTTGCAAAAGCACATAAGGACATGGTAAAGAGACTGACAGCGCAGGTAAGCGCCAGTAAGCCCATTCGTTTCAGCTGTTTTAACATTATTTTCTTCCTCCATCCTGCTTTTCAAGACGTGTTTTTAAAATTTCCAGAGCACCTAAGATCACAGCTCCCAGGATAAAAAATCCTATATGGAAGGTAGAAATGCTCATAGGCGGCTGTGGTATATCCAGAGTGGTTGGGCCCTGAGTGATGGCATATAAAGAGCCGATCATCAAACCTAAGATCATATAGATCGTCTGGGAACGGTAATTTGCCAGACAGATCTTAATGATCTTGATAATGCCAACAATACCTGTAAGAACTCCCAGGCCAAAGATCACAAGAACCGGGAAATAAGACAGGTTTAAATGCATAAACTCATGGATCGCGTTGATCACCGGTACATACAGCCCAAAGATCAAAAGCAGGGTAGAACCGGAAATTCCCGGAAGTACCATAGCAGTAATAGCGATCATAGCAGCAAAAAACAGATAAAGTCCAAGTCCTACTGTTAAATGTTCAAAATTAACAGAGATCCCGCCTCCATTTGTGGGATTAAAATAAGAAATACAAAATACCAGTGCCGTACCGATCAGAGTAAAAATAAGGCAGCCTGCTTTTCCTCGTATACTTTCCCACTCTTCTCTTACAACCAGTGGAATGGCAAACAGGGTAAGACCTAAAAAAACGGAACTGATCTCATAGATGTGTACCTGAAACAGCGAAGAAAGGACCATAACAGAAGCCCCAAAGCCGATGACCCATCCAATTCCCAATTTAATAAGAAAAATAAGGGCTGCTTTGCGCTTTGCATTGTCCTTTCCGATCATATCATTTAAAGAATTGATAAATTCATCATAAAAACCAAGTAAAAAAGCAATGGTACCGCCGGAAACACCAGGAACACTGTCCGCCAGTGCCATGCAGAAACCCCGTACTGCATTTAATAGCATAAAAAACCTCCTGTTACATGTTGGTTAAAAAGCTTACTACTTTTGTCTTAAGAATAGCTTTCTGTGAACCATTATACATGAAACAGGAGGAAATTCAAGTGAAATGTACTTTATAGGGCTTTATCAATCACCCTGAAGAGCATCATATCCTTCTTCTCCGGTACGTACCTTTACTACATTTTCCACGTCATAGACGAAGATCTTTCCATCTCCGATATGGCCGGTATAAAGGACTTTTTTCGCAAGAGCGATCACATCTTCTACAGGTACCTTGCTTACAACCACCTCTAATTTGATCTTTGGAAGAAGGGCTGCTTCTTCTACTTTAATACCTCTGTAATAATTGGTATGTCCCTTCTGGGTTCCGCAGCCCATGACCTGTGTAATGGTCATACCAGTTACTCCAAGGTCTGTCAGGGCTTCTTTTAAAGCTACGAAACGGCTCTGGTTAAAGATCATAACCACTTTCGTAAGCTTTGCGCCGGAGACATTTCCGGAAACAGCTGTTTCAGACTGCGGGAAGTGCTCCACAGGAACGGACTTTTCTACAGATACAGGCGCAGCTGAAAATGCAGGTGCTTCGTCTTTTCCAGTAAATACCACAGGCATAAAGTCTGCATAGGAGCTTGCCAGATTGTGCTCGGTTACGTCTAAGCCCTTGGTCTCCTCTTCTACACTTGCGCGAAGACCAATCGTATGCTTTAACAGGTTAAATACGATCACCATGGTAACAGTTACCCACAGGATAACAGATACAACACCTAAAAGCTGGATTCCAAACATATGGAAGCCGCCGCCGTAAAATACACCATTTTCTTTATCAAAAAGACCCGTTAAAAGAGTTCCTACAGCACCGCAGAAGCAATGAACACCAACTGCGCCGACAGGATCATCGATCTTTAATACCTGATCTACAAATTCAATACCAAAGACTACTACAAAAGCTGCGATCAGACCGATAAAGAAAGCACCGGTTGGAGTAACTACATCACAGCCTGCTGTAACTGCTACCAGGCCGGCTAAAGAACCATTTAATGTCATGGAGATATCAGGCTTTTTATAACGGATCCAGGTGATGATCATGGTTGCAACGGTTGCTACCGCTGCTGCCAGATTGGTAGTTACGAAAATGTTTCCTGCAGAGTAGATTGCTTCATCACTGTCCATAGCTACAGTAGAACAGCCATTAAAACCAAACCAGCAGAACCAGAGGATAAATACACCTAAAGCGCCAAGAGTTAAGCTGTGTCCAAGGATGGCCTTTGGCTTTCCGTCTTTATCATATTTTCCGATTCTCGGTCCTAAGATCTTTGCGCCAATGAGAGCTGCAACGCCGCCGCACATATGAACAGCGGTAGAACCTGCGAAATCATGGAAGCCTAACTGAGCCAGCCAGCCGCCGCCCCAGATCCAGTGACCGGAAATAGGATAAACAACAGCGCTGATCACTGCACTGTAAATACAGTAGGAAATGAATTTTGTACGCTCTGCCATAGCACCGGAAACAATGGTTGCTGCTGTGGCACAGAATACAGTCTGAAAGATCAGGTAAGCTGGAAGAGGAACGCCGGCTGGAAGAATGGCACTGTAGTCGCCTCTTACAAAAGGATCAAAGCCACCGATAAGAGCACCGCTTCCTGCAAACATGATACCAAAACCGGTGATCCAGTAAAGGGGAGTTCCAATGGCAAAGTCCATAAGGTTCTTCATAATGATGTTGCCTGCATTCTTCGCCCTTGTAAAGCCAGTCTCAACCATGGCAAAACCAGCCTGCATGAAAAATACCAGTGCCGCGCCTACAAGGACCCATATTGTGTTTACTGCTGAAAATTCCATAATCGTTTCCTCCTCATACTTTTCATAATTGCACATAGAATGCAAAAAGGCGCATTGCCTGCCGGTACCTGGCATTGGCAATGCACCTCTTTGTGCTGACCTGTTCTTACGTAAAAACAGAAAAAGCGCTGGTATTAAGCACCGGCGCTTTCTATGTGGCTCATTATAGGAGCAGAAAAAGAGAATGTCAACAGAAAATTAAATTTTTGTTAATAAGGCAGAAATTTTTTGGAAAATTTTGCTATGCATTGTAAATTTTCTAAAATATATAAAATAGCAATCTTCTGCTACAGACTACAGACGGCTGACTTTCTTCCACCTTGGAAGCTCTGCCTCATACCGTTCATTGATCCAGTCCACTCCTTTTGCAATACCGTCTGCATCAAAGGAACACTCTAAAAACTGCTTTTCTTCCTCTGGTGTACAGTCAAAGCTATAAGGCTCTGGCCATACGCTGACCCGCAGAATGGGAGCTTCCTCTCCCTCTTTTTCAAATTTTTCCATGCGAAAACGCATGCCTTTGCAGCTGCCGGTATATTTTTCCTTTTTTAAGAAATTTACCGGCATAAAATCCTTTAACTGGAGCATAAAATGACCTCCCACAGATCTGTTCTTGTTCCAGATCCATTACTCGTGATAGCTTAATTCCATTAAATTAGTCACGATCTTTGTACAGTCCTCATCAGAAATGGCAGAGGCGGTATACAGAGTATAGCGTGTACTGCCCCAGGACCAGGACGCCAGTCTTCCACCGCTTTCTGTGGTCTTTACCTGGGCTTCGCCTGCTGTATCACCAGATTCCCAGTTTACAGTCAGTGTTTCATCTGTAAAGCGCTCAAAAATACCGGCAAAATCTTCTGCTGTGTTGGAAGCACGGTAACAGTAGAAAACCCCATTTTCGTCAAAAGTGATCTCTGCTACTTCCCCGTTTATAATAGAAAACAGTTCATTTTCCCCATCTGCCGGTGCAACCATATGGACACCCATAGCCTCAAAATCCTGTTCATTTTCCACCTCTTCTATGGGATTAGGGATAGCGGCTGTTTCTGCTTCTGTCTGGGCAGCTGTGGTTTCCTGGGCTGTGGTCTCTTCTGGTTTGGAAGAAGAACAGCCGGAAAGCTGGGTAAGGGCAAGACCTGCTGTAAGACCTATAGCAATTACATAATTTCTTTTTTTCACGTTTATCATCTCCTGTTTTTTATGAATGATCCTTTAAACTGCCGGTTAAAGTGCAGTTATTTATTAGACATACGGTTGATAAATTCTGTCTTTGTCTTAGAATATACGAATTTCTGGCTTGCATACAGTCCATAATATCCGGATAAAGCAAAAGAAACGGCAACGGCAATAGAAAAATATTCCATTCCCTCATAACCAAACAGCTCCAGTGCGATCACTAAAGAGGTGATGGGGCAGTTGGTTACACCTGCAAACATGGCAGCCATAGCGCAGGCAGCACATAAAGAATGGGCAAAACCGGTAAGCTGGCCGAAGGCACAGCCAAATGTGGCGCCTACACACAAAGTAGGTACGATCTCACCGCCCTTAAATCCGGCACCAAGAGCAATGGCAGTAAAAAGCATTTTCAGGAAAAAAGCCTCATATCCGATCTCTCCTTCCATACTGCGCTCAATAAGCGGCATACTGCTTCCGCAATAATCTCTGGTACCTATAAGCAGTGTCAGAAGGATAAAAATGGCACTGGCGGCCAGAATACGCACATATGGGTTTGGAAGAAGCTTTTTGTAAGTATGCTCTGCCCCGTGGAGCATAAGACAGAATGCAATACTTACCACAGCGCAAATGGCACTTAATAAAATGATCCATCCTACACTTGAAATGTGCACAGGTGGAATGGCAAGTACTGTAAAATGCTCTCCTGCAAGGCCTAAGCATCTGGCGATCCCCACTCCTATAAAAGAAGAAAAGATGCAGGGAACTAAGGCTGCATAATACAGAACGCCGATACTGATCACTTCCAGTGAGAAAATGGCAGCTGCCACCGGTGTTCCAAACAATGCGGAAAACACAGCGCTCATACCGCACATAATAGCGATCTTTTTGTCTTTTTCATCCAGACGGATCACATTTCCAATCAGATTTCCCAGGCTTCCTCCTAACTGGAGAGCTGCTCCCTCACGACCGGAAGATGCGCCTGCAATGTGGGTCAGTATGGTAGAAATAAAGATAAGCGGTCCTGTAGCCGGTGTTACATGTTCATTGGAAGAAATGGACTCAATAATCATATTGGTGCCCCGGTTTCCTTCTTCGTGAAAGGTATGGTAAAGCCATACAATGAGAATACCGGAAACAGGTAAAAAATAAAGCATCCACGGATGAGCCAGGCGAAAACTTGTGGCAAAGCTGACTCCCATGGAAAACAGGCTTCCGATCAGTCCTCCTATACCGCCGATCAGCAGCGCGATCAGGCTCCATCTTACAAAATATCGCAGATTGGCAGCTAAAGAAGCCCTTGTTTCATCAGCAGAATGATTCATTTGTATGTATCCCCCTAATACTTCTTTTGTAAATGGATGTATCACTTCACAGTGACATCACCATAAATGACATAAGCGCGTCTGACTTCCCTTTCGTCCATCAGACACGCTTTTGATCACAGGATCGGCTTACATTTCGCTGTAAGTACCTTTAAATTTTACAAGTTTTGGACGATAGCCTGCATCTGTAAGAGCAGCAACGATCTGATTCTTGTGGTCAGTACCAAAGGCTTCCATGGTAATACGCAGCTCTACAGCAGCATTTCTGTTGATGCTGATAAACTGGTTGTGCTCCAGCTTGATGATATTGCCGTGCTCTTTTGCAAGAAGCTCTGCTACCTTTGCAAGCTCACCTGGCTTATCAGGAAGGAGAACAGATACAGTGAAGACTCTGTCTCTCTGGATCAGGCCATGCTGAACGATAGAGGACATAGTGATCACATCCATATTTCCACCGCTTAAGATAGAAACGATCTTCTTCTTTTCTACATTTAAGTGCTTTAATGCAGCAACTGTAAGAAGACCGGAGTTTTCTACGATCATCTTGTGGTTTTCTACCATATCCAGGAAAGCAACGATCAGTTCGCTGTCCTCAATGGTGATGATATCATCCACATTCTGCTGGATGTATGGGAACAGCTTCTCGCCAGGACGCTTTACAGCAGTACCATCTGCAATGGTATTTACCTGAGGAAGAGTTAATACATGTCCCTCTTTTAAGGATTCCTGCATACAGTTAGCGCCTGCAGGCTCTACACCGATGACTTTGATTTTCGGATTTAACAGTTTTGCCAGAGTGGAAACACCGGTACAGAGACCACCGCCGCCAATTGGAACTAAAATATAATCTACCGTAGGAAGCTCCTTAATGATCTCCATGGCAATGGAGCCCTGTCCAGTTGCTACTGCCAGATCATCAAATGGATGTACGAAGGTATAACCATGCTCATCTGCCAGCTTGTAAGCATATGCACATGCCTCATCAAACACATCACCTGCAAGAACAACGTCTGCACCATATCCCTTGGTACGGTTTACCTTGATCAGAGGAGTCGTAGTAGGCATAACAACGGTTGCCTTAACACCAGCCAGCTTTGCTGCATAAGCAACGCCCTGTGCATGGTTTCCAGCAGAAGCTGTGATCAGGCCCTTTGCCTTCTCTTCTTCGGTCAGAGTGCTGATCTTGTAGTAAGCACCTCTTACCTTGTAAGCACCGGTATACTGCATGTTTTCCGGTTTAAAATATACTTTATTTCCTGTCTGTGCAGAAAAATATTCGCTGTAGATCAGCTTTGTCTCCAGAGTGACCTCTTTTACGATCTCAGAGGCCTCTTCAAATTTTTCTAATGTGAGTTCTTCCATGGTAGTCGTCTCCTAAAATTGATTATCACGTATAACTATAACACTTTATCCCGTTAAATTCAAGCTGCAGTTAAGCCACAACACCGTCCTGCTTAAGCCTGTACATGAAACAGTGCATTAACAAAATCATTTGCGTCAAATTTCTGCAGATCATCGATCTTCTCGCCAATACCGATGTATTTAACAGGGATACCCAGTTCAGACTGGATGGCAACAGCAATACCGCCCTTTGCAGTACCGTCAAGCTTTGTAAGGATGATACCTGTAATATCAGCTACTTCCATAAACTGCTTTGCCTGTGCCAGAGCATTCTGTCCGGTGGTACCGTCTAAAACAACTAAAGTTTCACGGTAAGCGTCCGGATATTCCTTATCAATAATACGGTTGATCTTCTTTAACTCTTCCATCAGATTCTTCTTGTTGTGGAGACGGCCTGCTGTATCGCAGATCAGTACATCTGCTTTTCTGGATTTTGCGGCAGCTACAGCATCATAGATAACAGCTGCCGGGTCAGAGCCTTCCTGCTGCGCAATAATATCAACACCGGCTCTGGTGGACCATTCAGTCAGCTGTTCAATGGCAGCTGCGCGGAAGGTATCTGCTGCAGCTAAAATGACCTTCTTGCCCTGATCCTTTAACTGTCCTGCCAGTTTTCCTACAGAAGTAGTCTTTCCAACACCGTTGACACCGATCACCAGGACAACAGACTTTCTGTTTTCAAACTCATAGGCATTTTCACCCAGATCCATCTGGGATTTAATGCTGTCGATCAGGATCTCCTTGCACTGCTCAGGGTCTTTAATATGCTGTTCTTTTACTTTATTTCGCAGATCTTCTACAATGGCCATAGTAGTCTGGATTCCCAGATCTCCCATGATCAGAGTTTCTTCGATCTCCTCATAAAAATCATCATCAATGGCGGAAAATCCGCTGAAAATAGAATCAATCCCGGATACAATATTGTTTCGGGTCTTAGTAAGTCCTTCTACCAGTCGGCCAAAAAAGCCTTTCTTACCTTCTGCCATAGGTCAGCTCCTCCTTCATATTCATTCCCTTTTCTCTAATTTGTCAGGCTGTCTTCTATAAGATTAACAGAAACAAGGGTGGAAACGCCCTTTTCCTGCATGGTGATACCGTAAAGGCGGTCTGCAGCCATCATGGTTCCACGTCGGTGGGTGATCACAATGAACTGGGTATTTTTCGTCAGCTTGTGCAGATATCCTGCAAAACGGTCTACGTTTGAATCATCTAATGCCGCCTCGATCTCGTCTAAAAGGCAGAAAGGAGACGGTTTTAAATTCTGGATGGCAAACAGCAGGGAAATAGCAGTCAATGCCTTTTCACCACCGGAAAGCTGCATCATGTTCTGCAGCTTCTTGCCAGGTGGCTGTGCGATGATCTGGATACCTGCCTCCAGGATATCTTCTCCCTCTAAAAGCTCTAAAGCACCCCGGCCGCCGCCAAACAGCTCCTTAAATACCTTGTCAAATTCAGCCCGGATCTCACGGAATTTTTCATCAAACTGACGACGCATGCCTGTATCCAGCTCTTCAATGATCTTTTCCAGCTCCGCCTGGGCATTTACCAGGTCCTCATGCTGGGCGCGCATAAATTCATAGCGCTCTGACACTTCTTTATAGTCTTCAATGGCATTTACATTGATATTTCCAAGAGCCTTTATCTTTCCCTTTAATTCTTCGATCTGTCTGCGGATCTCCGGAAGAGAGATAAATTCCTCTTTTTTAAGTTCTTTTGCCTGGCTTAAGGTCATTTCATATTCAGACCACATATAGGCAGCCAGACTTTCTAAATGCTCTTCTAATTTTTCTGCCTGTGCCTGTACACGGAACAAATCCTTATCCAGGTCAGAAAGGCGGGTAGAGATCTCTTCTCTTGTCTGGAACAGGTTCTTCTGCTTCTTAGAAACAGTTTCTTTTTCTTCGGAGATCTTTTTAATTGTCTCTTCTAACTGGCTGTTATCTTCGCTGCTTGTCTGGATCTGTTCTTGTATTTCTCTGATTTTTGCTTCTTTTTCTTCAATGGCATGCCTGGAATTTTTTTTGCCTTCTTCCAGAGAAGCATCCTCTTCTTTTAACTTTTTGATCTCACCATTTACACGTTTTTCATTTTCACTGGTAAATGTAAGCTGCTGATCTAAGGCAGCACATTCTAATTGCAGATCAGATAAATGAGATGAATAGGCTTCTCTGTCAGTTTTTGCCTGTTCTAAAAGGACTGTCTTTTCACTGATCAGGGCTTCTGCCTCTTTATTCCGCTCTTCCAGTTTTCCGGCTTCTTCTGTTAAAGAAGAACGGCTCTGGTTGATCTCATGGACCTGCTCATCTAACTGGGCATGTTCATTTACCAGATCAGTAGAAGAATCAGCAATTTCATTTTTCTTATCTTCCAGTGCAGAAATGTTCATGCGAATGGTATTTTCCTGTAATGCCAGATGCTGGATCTCTTTTCTTAAGCGGTCAGCCTCTTCCTTTTTCTCAGAAGCCGCTGCCTCCTGAAGGCTTAATTCCTGCTGGATATTATCTGTCTGCTTTAAATAATTATTACAGGAGTTTTCCAGTTCCTCGATCTCACGGCGTCTTCCCAGGAGATTACTGGTATTTTTAAAGGCACCACCAGTCATGGAACCGCCTGCATTTAAAAGTTCGCCCTCTAAGGTGACGATACGCAGGCTGTAATGGTATTTTCTGGCAATGGCAATGGCATGATCAATGGTATCAGCTACTACCACACGGCCTAACAGATAACGGATCAGGCCCTCGTACTCTTTGTCTGCCTGTACAAGACTGCTTGCAAGACCTAAAACACCTGGCTCTTTTAATGCCTCCGGCTTTGGAAATGGAGACTGGTTCTTTCCTGCACTGGTAAGAGGCAGGAAGGTGGCACGGCCGTATTT
>JBNMGK010000308.1:0-3594 GCA_050872205.1 Enterocloster sp. | reverse complement strand
TGAAGACGACGAGGTAGATAGGTCAGAGGTGGAAGTGTGGTAACACATGGAGCTGACTGATACTAATCGGTCGAGGGCTTGACCAAAAAGGTTTAGGGAAAAACAACAAAGGTTGTAAGTATTCGGAATGATAATCAATAAATTCAATATGTGGTTTTGAAGGTATGTATAGATTTAAGGGAACCGTCGGTTTGTGTCTGATGGTTCCCTTTTTTGTCTATAAGCATACCAAAGAGTATACAGAGCACCAACAATTATGTATACTGGAAATGCTGTTCTCTGTTACGCTGCAGAGAAGGGGTGTTTCAAAGAGAAAAATACCTGATGTACATTCTCCTGTGCCAGGTAGGATTGGAGGAAAAAATGGAGAAGAAAAAGTTTCAGATGCCTCATACTTATATCATCATTTTTGGGGTTATCCTGGTAGCTGCATTACTGACCTGTTTCATTCCGTTAGGAAAGTATGACACAAAAGAGATCACTTATACAGTCAATGGGTCAGAAAAAACAAGAACCGTTGTAGATCCAGACAGTTTCCAGTATATTCTGGATGAAAACGGAAACAAAGTAACTCAGGCTGCACCGATCTTCGGCACAGAAGATTTTGGCGGCCGCGGCGGTATCGTCAACTACGTATTTGAAGGTATGACTGCAGGAAGCCGAGGGGGCGGAGCAGTTGCAATTATCGCCTTCACACTGGTAGTCGGCGGAGCTTTTGGTATTGTTCTCAGAACCGGTGCTGTTGAAGGTGGTATCATGCGTGTTATCAGCCTGACAAACGGTAAAGAGATCATCCTGATCCCGATTCTGATCACACTGTTCTCCTTAGGCGGTGCTGTATTTGGAATGGGTGAAGAGGCAATTCCATTTGTTATGATCCTGGTTCCTATGTTTATTGCTATGGGATATGATGCTGTTGTAGGTATCATGTGCAGCTACGTAGCAACTCAGATCGGTTTCGGCAGCTCCTGGCAGAATCCATTTGGTCTGGCAGTTGCCCAGGGCGTTGCAGGTATCCCTGTTATGTCCGGTGCATGGTTCCGTATTCCATTATGGATCTTCTTTACCGGTTTAACCATTGTATTTACCATGCGTTATGCAGTAAAGGTTAAAAAGAACCCGACCATGTCTGTTGCATATGAATCTGACCGTGAATACAGAGAAGATTTTAAGAATAATGAAAACGAAGACAAGCCATTTACTTTAGGTCATAAACTGGTTCTTTTAGATATCCTTGTATGTATGATCTGGACTGTCTGGGGCGTTGTAAAAGACGGATATTATATCCCAGAGATCGCTTCCCAGTTCTTCGTAATGGGTCTGGTTGCGGGTGTGATCGGACTGATCTTCCGCCTGAACGATATGCATTTAAATGATATTCCTGCAGCATTCAATCAGGGTGCAGCTGATCTGTTAGGCGCAGCAATGTGTGTAGGTATGGCACAGGGTATCATCATTATCTTAGGTGGTACAGATGCTTCCTCCGGAACTGTATTAAATACCATTCTCCACAGCCTTAGCGGTGCAATGCAGAACTTCCCGCCAGTAGTTTCCGCATGGCTTATGTACGTATTCCAGTCTGTATTCAACTTCTTCGTTGTATCTGGTTCTGGACAGGCAGCTCTTACCATGCCGATCATGGCACCTTTAGCAGACCTGGTAGGTGTAGAGCGTCAGGTAGCAGTTCTTGCATTCCAGCTTGGTGATGCATTTACAAACTTTATCGTACCTACTTCCGGCTGTCTGTTAGGCGCGCTGGCTGCAGCAAAACTGGAGTGGGGACGTTGGGCAAAATTCCAGATCAAGTTCCAGGCGATTCTGGTTGTATTTGCATCCATTACAGTCGTTCTTGGTGTTGTCATCGGACTGTCATAATTGCCATAACAAAAGCTTAACTTGCGTATCCATGCTGCCAGGATTATAATATTCCTCAAACGTCTGCGAGATAGCAGAGCGTGAAAGGAGTGCAGCAAAATGGAATTAATGATCATTATCGTTCAGGAACCGGATTATCCGAAACTTTCCAGCACCTTTATTCATAATCATGTAATGGCAACGAAGTTCAGCACAGAAGGTTTGTATCTGAACAAGAAAAACATTACTTTGATGGTGTGTATTGAAAAAGAGAGAGAAGAGGAGATTCTGGATTATATCCGTCAAAGCTGTACAGAACGAATGGAAGAACGTCAGGTTTGTGAATATAATGGGATGACTATGGTAGACGTTACCAAAGGCGTAAAGGTAGGCGGTGCCATTGTATTTTTCCTGGATGTTGACCGGATGATGAAGTTTTAAATTATAAATAGTCATAAAGAGATCCACCTTGCAAGATCGTTGCAGGGTGGATTTTTTGCGCCCATTGCTGCCAGCTGCTCCATTCACAGCCCCGCGCTGGCGCGCTCCACTGTCTGCTGCCGCAGACGGGCTGTTCGTTAATGGTGCAAGAAAAACAAATGTCGCCTATGGCGCCACTTGTTTTTCTTTTGCATCCATTATATAATACAGTTATTGTTGGTTGTAAAAACAACGAATCTGCTGATCGTGAGGAAAAAACACATGGAAGAAGCATTAAGCTGTATTGGACGGATGCCTATTTTTAATGGGATCGGAGAAGAGGAATTATATACACTGATCAAATGCTGTGACGGACAGATGGCAGTATTTGAAAAAGACCAGTGGATCTTTCAGGCGGGAGAAGAGCTGGGATATATCATGGTGGTTTTAAAGGGGCGTCTTGCAGTTGTCCAGGAAGATTTCTGGCATCAAAAGAAAGAGACAGTCCATATTATGCCGGGAGAACTGTTCGGTGAAAACTACGCCAGCGCAGGCAATAGAACGTTGCCAGTAGGCATCAAAGCAGCAGAAAAAAGTGAAGTATTATTTTTAGACTATGAGCGATCCCTTACCTTCTGTACCATGGCATGTCCTTTCCACAGTATGATGGTCCATAACCTGATAAAGATCATGAGCGCAGGCAAAGGACATGTAGAAGAAAAATTAGAACACATATCCCAGAAAACCACCAGAGATAAACTGCGCTCCTATTTATCACGCAGGGCATTGCAGGAAGGCAGCAACAGCTTCGACATTCCATATAACCGCCAGGAACTGGCTGACTACCTGGGTGTAGACCGCAGCGCCATGTCCAGTGAACTTGGTAAGATGAAAAATGAAGGGATCCTGGAATTTAAGAAAAATCATTTTACATTAAAATAGTATGAAAACATAAAAATACCCCGAAGCGTTTGAATGATCAAATCTGCTTCGGGGTATTTTTATGTTTTCATATCAGATTTTAATCTGCATAGCAGCAGGATTATTTTTGATTATTCTCTTTCTTCATTTCAGCTAACTTCATAGCGCGAACCTTTAATGGAAGTCCGAACAGGGTAATGAAGCCGTCTGCATCATGGTGGTCGTAAAGGTCACCGGTTGTGAAGGATGCTAAGGACTCGCTGTATAAGGAGTATGGAGAAGTGGTTCCGGCCTTGATGATGTTGCCCTTGTAAAGTTTGAACTTAACTTCACCGGTTACATATTCCTGGGTGGACTCTACGAATGCCTTTACAGCGTCGCACAGTGGAGTGAACCATT
>JBNMGK010000488.1:0-1581 GCA_050872205.1 Enterocloster sp. | reverse complement strand
TAGTAAAGGTCAATACGAATATTGTAGGTATTTTAAGCGCAGGTTCTTCCGTTGAGATGCCCTGGCAGTATGGTTTAAAGGCGATCCTTCATGGCTATCTGGGCGGAGAAGCAGGTGCCGGGGCAATCCTGGATATCCTTACAGGAAAAACAGATCCGTCCGGACGTCTGGCAGAGACTTATCCTATACGATATGAAGATACACCTGCATTCCGGTATTATCCTGCTTCAGAACGTACATCAGAATACCGGGAAGGACCATTTATAGGCTACCGTTATTATGATACCAGTCTGGTCCGCTTCCAGTATCCTTTTGGGTATGGACTTTCCTATACAGAATTTGCTTATTCAGCCCTGGAAGTGGATGAAAATGGGGTGCAGTTTACGGTTGCAAATGTAGGAGAACGGGACGGGGCAGAGGTTGCCCAGCTTTATATCGGTCTTCCGGACTCCGCAGTATTCCGCCCCCATAAGGAGTTAAAAGGTTTCCAAAAAGTCTTTTTAAGGGCTGGCGAAAGCAAAAACGTGTATATTCCATTTGATGATAAAACCTTCCGTTACTGGAATGTAAAAACAGGACGCTGGGAAGTGGAAGAGGGCGAATATCTGATCATGGTGGGAGCCTGCGTGGCGGATATCCGGCTGTCTGGAAAGCTGTGGATAGCGGGAACTACAAAAGAAATGCCGTATGAGAAAGAAAAGCTCCCGTCTTATTACAGTGGACTGATCAGTGATGTAGGAGCAGAGGAATTTGAGGCACTTCTGGGTCATCCTGCGCCTTCTGGAAAATGGCAGGGAGAATTGGGGCTTAATGATGCTATCTGTCAAATGTATTATGCAAAAAGCCCTCTGGCCCGCCTGGTTTACCGTGTGCTGACAGATAAAAAGAAAAAAAGCGAGGAAAAGGGCAAACCAGATTTAAATGTATTATTTATCTATAATATGCCATTCCGCGGGATCGCAAAAATGACAGGCGGTGCTGTAAGCATGGAAATGGTAAAAGGGATCGTCGATATAGTAAATGGAAAATGGTGTTCCGGTTTCAAACGAGTAGTTAAAGGATATTTCCATAATAATAAAGAGAACAGAAGATATGAAAAACTGTTGGAAGGAAAGGAGGAACAGGTATGACAGCAGGAAAAAATGAGGCCAAAAGCGGGATTAAAGGGTGGATCAATGCACATCCGGCCGTCTGGGAATTTATTTTATTTAATGTGTTATCCAATGTAGCAACCATTGTGAATTTCATAGCAATGTGGATCTGCACAGGTTTCCTGTTTGTGTCTTTAGAGGCAATTCCCTTCCAGTTTTTCGTTTTCCATTATACCCAGGTAGAAAGTGACCTGGGACTGGGCGGATTTTTAAGCTTTCTTGTGGCAACAGCAGCAGCTCAGGCAGTGAATTTCTATGTGCAGAAAAACTTTGTGTTCCGCTCTAATGCGGCATTTACAAGAGCTGTTCCGAGATATATCTGCCTTGCAGTGGTATTAGTCATCGTATCGGCGGCACTTCCTGCCTATAGTCAGGCGTTTTTCAAAAATCTGGGCCTTCCCCAGGCGTTGATCCCTACACTGGCCAATGG
>JBNMGK010000102.1:0-8145 GCA_050872205.1 Enterocloster sp. | reverse complement strand
TTTTCTGGGCCCATGACGGTATTGATCTACGCTCCATTGCCAGAGCAGTAAAGGGCGTGGTCAGCGACGATTATTCTGGCGGCGGAAGTACCATTACCCAGCAGCTGATCAAAAACAATATTTTTTCCGGCGGCATGGAGACAAGCTGGGGCGCCCGCATTGAGCGAAAGCTTCAGGAACAGTACCTGGCTGTACAGCTGGAAAAAAATTCCGGTTTAAGCAAAGAAGAAACCAAGAAAACCATTATCACCAATTATCTGAACACCATTAACCTGGGCAGCAATACCCTGGGAGTTAAGGTTGCCGCGCGCCGGTATTTTAATAAAGAAGTTTCTGACCTTACTCTTGCAGAGTGTACCGTCCTTGCATCTATCACATCCAATCCTTCCCGATATAATCCCATTACCAATCCTGAAAACAACAATACAAGACGTCAGATCGTCCTTCAGAACATGGTAGACCAGAATTATATCTCCAAACAGGATATGGAAGAAGCCCTTTCTGACGATGTATACGACCGGATCCAGAATGTAAATACAGCCACCAAGGAGACCAACTCCCACTACAGCTATTTTACAGATGAGCTGATCGAACAGGTGACAGAAGCTTTAATGAAGAAATTAGGCTATACAGAGAGCCAGGCAAGCAATCTGGTATACTCCGGCGGTCTTAAGATCTACACCACCCAGGACCCGAAGATCCAGGCTATTGTAGATGAAGAGGTCAATGATCCTGGCAATTATACAGTTGCCAAGTATTCTGTGGAATACCGTCTCTCTGTAAACCATGCAGACGGTACCACCCAGCATTACTCAGAAGAGACTTTACGGGCTTACCGGAAAAACACCTTAGGTGATGCCGCTTTTGAGGGACTTTACAGCAGCAAAGAAGAAGTCCAGGCAGATATTGACCGGTACAAGGAATGGCTTTTAAAAGACGGGGATGAGATCATTGCAGAGCGTGAGAACCTTATTTTACAGCCTCAGGCATCTTTCTTTATCATGGATCAGCATACCGGTGAGGTAAAAGCTCTTTCCGGCGGCCGTGGTGAGAAAACAGCCAGCCGTACCTTAAACCGTGCTACCAATGTTTACCGTCAGCCAGGTTCTTCTTTTAAGGTACTTACAGCCTTTGCTCCTGCTATTGACACCTGCGGAGCTACACTGGGAACCGTTTACTATGATGCGCCTTATACCATTGGCACCAAATCTTTCCGCAACTGGTGGGGAGAAAGCCGTGGATTTACCGGTTATTCCAACATACGTGAAGGCATTATCTACTCCATGAACATTGTGGCAGTCCGCACTTTAATGGAAACCGTTACACCTCAGCTGGGTGTGGAATATGCAGAAAACCTGGGGATTACTTCTCTTACCAAAGATGACTTAGGCGCTGCTCTCTCACTGGGCGGTATCACAAAAGGTGTTTCCAACATGGAACTGACCGCTGCCTATGCAGCTATTGCAAACGGCGGTGTTTATACCACTCCAAGATTCTTTACAAAGATCCTGGATCATGACGGCAAAGTGCTCATCGACAATGAACCGGAGACCAAACAGGTATTAAAAGACTCCACTGCTTTCCTGCTCACAGATGCCATGTCAGAATCCATGAAAGCAAACCGGAAATTTGCCCGCTCCGGCGTATCTATTAACTCCACCAGTACCCGCGCAGCTCTCACAGGCATGTCTGCTGCCGGAAAAAGTGGTACTACTACCAGCAACAATGACGTATGGTTTGTAGGCTTTACCCCTTATTACACTGCCGGTGTATGGGGCGGCTGTGACAATAACCAGAAGTTAAAACACGGAAATGTGGACAACGGGGGAACCTCTTTCCACAAGGATATCTGGCGCAATATTATGAACCGGGTACATGAGGGAATGGATGATCCTGGATTTACTGTGCCGGACAGTGTGGAGACTGCTGAGATCTGCCGTAAATCAGGAAAACGTGCCGTATCCGGCGTATGTGACCATGACCCAAGAGGAAATGCCGTTTACACGGAATATTTTGCAAAGGGAACGGCTCCTACTGAGGTATGCGACAAGCATGTAGCCGTAACCGTATGTGCAGATTCCGGCAAACGTTCTACAGAATACTGTCCTAATAAGACTACCAAGGTATGTATGGTGCTCCCAGAGGGTGAAGAAGAACTGGCTACAGATGATTCTGTTTTCGCTATTCCAAGCTACTGCACCATCCACAGTCACAATTCCACCATCATCTCTCCTACTATTGAGGATGGCGTAGTCACTCCAGGTGGCGGTGAAACCACTGCTCCTACAAAGGCAACGGTAGTTCCTGTAGGCCCAGGTTATCAGCCTTCTACTGCACCTGAATGGGAATATACAGGACCTGGCGCAAGGCATTAATTTTTATCATTCTAATAACATATAAAAATCAGGGATCGCTGCATATACTAACACAACGATCCCTGTTTTGCTGTTTGTTGCTTTATCACTTTTCCTGTTTCCGATATTCTTTCGGAGTATATCCTGTCTTTTCTTTAAAGCATTTTCCAAAATGGCTGGCCTGGTTAAAGCCCACAGCTTCCGTCACTTCTCCAATAGTCATATCCGTTGATCGAAGCAGTGCTGCAGCCTTTGAAAGCCGAAACTCCACCAGATATTTATAGGGTGTAGTCTGGAGACTGACTTTAAAGCAGCGAAGACATTCTGACTTTCCTACGTTAGCGCTTTTTGCAAGTGATCCCAGAGAAATATCCTCTGTATAATGGCTGGAAATATAATTTAAAAATTTCTGCATTCTTATATTCAGTACATTTTCCTGCTGTTTTGCTGGAGGTTTCATATTTTTACACAAAATAAGCCAAATACATGAAAGGATTGTCAGTACCTCATAGGGATAGACTTCTGTTTTTTCCTGCTCTAACTGCGCCAGCTTCTCTAACAGAGCTAATATCTCCCTTTCCCATAAGACTGCTTCTGTAAAATGATAATATTCCAGGCTTTCATTTTCCACCACACTGTCCACAAAAACACCAGCTGGACTGCCGAAGTAAAATTTCAGAAAATAGTCTGGAAATACAAAGCTTTTATATCTGCATTTTTCAAGCTGCTTTACCTGGTGTACCTTATTTTTATTAATAAAAATCCCCTCTCCTGCTTTCAGTTTAACATGGGCATTCAGAGTATGTAAGGTAATGGTTCCTTCTGTCACATAAATAAACTGAAGGTCTTCATGCCAGTGCATGACCTGGAAACCGGGATTTCTGGGATAACTTTCTTTATCTATGATATTCAGGACCAGGTAGGGAAAATCTGTGTTGGCTTTCAGGTTGACAGAATTGATATATTCTTTTTCATTCATCTTTTATTTATCTTCACTTTACTCTTTGATATATATTTTGGCTCTATTGTGATAGTTTATCACTGTTTTTTAATATTTTATCTTTTTATACTGTGATATAATCATAAAACAAAATCATTAAGACGTCAAGAACCAAAGAAAGGATGTGTACTTTTGTGAGCGTAAAAGATTACAATAATCTATCTGAATTTCAGATCTTTTTATCCTATTTCAGGCCCCATATAGGCCTTTTTATCATTGATATGTGCTGTGCCTTAGCTATTGCCCTGATCGATCTGGCATTTCCCGCTGTTTCCAGGTGGTGTATGTATACTCTCATCCCTGAAAAGGCCTGGAATACCTTCTGGCTGGTAATGCTTATTATATTGGCTGCCTATGTACTGCGTTCTGTGTTTACCTATACCATCTGGTATCTGGGACATAATTTCGGCATCCTGGTTGAAACAGACATTCGCAAAGATGTATTTTGTCATATGCAAAAGCTAAGCTTTAACTATTTTAATGACCATCGTGTGGGACAGCTGATGAGCCGGCTGACAACAGATCTCTTTGATATCACAGAACTGGCCCACCATGGCCCTGAAGACATTTTTGTTTCTGCGGTAACTATTTCAGGGGCCATTCTCATCATGTTTAAGATCCAGTGGCGCCTGGCCCTGGTGATTGCTGTTATGATACCGCTTTTTCTTGTAATCGTCCTGCATTGCAAAGGCGCCATGCGCAACTCTTCCAGAGGTGTCAAGAAAATGATGGCTTCTATTAATACAGACTTTGAATCCGGGCTTTCCGGTATCCGCACTGCAAAGGCATTTGCAAATGAGGACCTGGAACTGGCAAAATTTGACCATGCCAGTCTCAGTTACCGGAATGCCAAATATCAGTACCATAAGGCTATGGGAACTTTTAACGCCATCATGGAATTTTTCCTGTGCATTCTCTCTGTGGTGGTAATCGCTGTAGGAGGCGCTCTTATCATGAAAGAAAAACTGACTGTGATCGACCTGATCACTTTCAGCCTTTATATCACTACTTTTGTATCTCCTGTTCGACGTCTGGCTGTCACTTCTGAGCTGATCGCAAACGGAACCGCGGGCTTGCACCATTTTGTGGAGCTGATGCGGACGCAGCCTGACCTGACAGATGCTGTAGATGCCAGTGATCTAAAGAACGTAAAAGGTCAGATCCATATTGATCATGTATCCTTTTCCTATAAGCCGGACCGTCAGATCTTAAGAAATGTCTCTCTTACGGTTAAACCGGGAGAAATGATTGCTTTTGTAGGCGCTTCTGGCGGCGGAAAAACCACTTTAAGCCAGCTGATCCCCCGTTTTTACGATGTAAATGAAGGAAGTATCTGTATTGATGGTCAGGATGTACGGAAAGTCACTCAGTCATCCCTGCATCAAAATATCGGCCTGGTATCCCAGGATGTTTTCCTCTTTGCAGATACCATTGCTGAAAATATCCGTTATGGGCGTCCGGACGCTTCTATGGATGAAGTGATACAGGCTGCGAAAATGGCTGAGATCTATGAGGACATTATGGCAATGCCTGATGGTTTTAAAACAAATGTTGGAGAACGGGGCGTGCTTCTCTCCGGCGGCCAGAAGCAGCGTATTTCCATTGCCCGCATTTTCCTGAAAAATCCACCAATCCTGATCCTGGATGAAGCAACTTCCGCCCTGGACAGCGTAACAGAAGCCCGAATACAGAAAACCTTTGAAACACTATCAAAAGGCCGCACCACCATTGTCATCGCCCATCGGTTATCCACTGTCAAAAATGCCAGCCGCATTGCCGTGATCGAACAGGGACAGATCACAGAACTTGGTTCCCATGAAGAACTGATGCAGAAAAACGGAGAATATGCCGCATTAGTACATGCCCAGAAATTTAAATCATAATTTTTTTATAAAGGGAGGACCATTATGTCAACGTCTCACGAAATAACCCATGCTGTAACCAAAATGATCGATTTTTATGAAGGAAATTTTCATGATATTGATCATTTTCTGAAAGTCTGGTCACTGGCAAAAACCATTGGAGAACAGGAATCTCTTTCTGAAAAAGACCAGACCCATCTGGAGTTTGCTGCTATCGTCCACGATATTTCCTGCCCTCTGTGCCGTAAAAAATATGGAAATACAAACGGAAAGCATCAGGAAGAAGAAAGCGCAATTTTAATAGCTACATTTTTCTCAGAACTTTCTATCCCTGATCTGGATGTAAATCGTATTTCCTGGCTTGTTTCCCATCACCACACCTACACCAATGTAGACGGTCCGGATCATCAAATTCTGTTGGAAGCAGATTATCTTGTAAATGCCAGCGAAAGCAATTACCATATTGCATCCATACGCACTGCATCTGAGAAGATTTTCAGGACTCATACAGGAAAAACGCTGTTAATTTCTATGTTTTTGACCGAAAAAAACATATTCAATGCTAAGAAAGAAGGGCTCTCTTTATGATCACTAACACACAATATGAAAAAGCAAAACGTTTTGTGGCTTTACACAGGCAAAATAAAATGTTTGTTCTTCCTAATGCCTGGGATGCTGCCAGTGCCGTTATCTTTGAAAAACAGGGCTTTCCTGCAGTTGCAACCAGCAGCGCTGGCATTGCCTATGCCCTTGGTCAGCCGGATGGACAGGTGATCTCTTTTAAAATGCTCTTGCAGATAGTTGAAACTATCGCCAAACGGATTTCCATTCCTCTATCTGTAGATTTTGAGCGCGGCTATAGTGAAAAACCGGAAGAAGTAAAAGAAAATGCCAGAAAATTGTTGGAAGCAGGCGCTGTTGGTTTTAATATAGAGGACGGACTTTCTGATGGAACCTTAAGTTCCCTTTCCCTCCAGCTTGAAAAGATCCAGGCATTAGTCGAACTAAAGAAGGAACTGAAAATGGATTTTGTCATCAACGCCCGCACCTGCACTTACTGGCTGGGCATTGGTGATGACAGCACCATGCTGCAGACCGCCCTAGAACGCGGCAATGCCTTCGCTGATGCCGGAGCTAACTGTGTATTCGTACCTGGTGCTATGGATAGAAATACAGTGCAGAATCTTGTAAACGGCATCCACTGTCCTGTAAATATTATATTAAATAATAAATTTCACAACTTTAAAGAATTGGACTCTTTAGGTGTACGTCGTCTAAGCGTAGGCTCCGGTCCAGTCAGACTGATCTATAACCAAACTATTAAAATGGCAGAAGATCTGGCAAATAGCAATATAGATTCTATTCTGCAAAACAGTTTCAGCTATGCAAAAGCAAATGAGTACTTTGCTGATTAAACAACTGTTGCTTATTTCATTTTCGGTTTAAATATCAGAGAAGCCAGATATCCAAATACAAGGGCTGCACTGATTCCGCCAGAGGAGGCCGTCAGCCCGCCTTTAAAGGCACCTAAAAGGCCTTCCTCTCCCACTGCCTTTTTCACGCCCTGCCACAGGGTATCTCCAAAGCCTAAAAGAGGTACGCTGGCGCCTGCTCCGGCCCATTCTTTAATGGGTTCGTAAATGCCGACAGCACCTAAAACAGCACCGGACACAACTAAAAAGACCATAATACGGCCTGGCATCATTTTTGTTTTTTCCATTAAAATCTGTACCAGGGCGCAGATAATTCCTCCTGTTATAAATGCTCTTATATAATCCATCTTTATATCACACCTTTCTCACTTTTATCCTTACATACAAACGACCTATTTTCCCATACGTTCCAATATCACCCCATGGGCGATCCCTGGTATGGTCTGGCCTTCGTTAAAGCTGACCGTAGAAAGCAGAGCTCCTGTAGGAATAAAAAGCACCCGTTTCCAGATACCTGCCTGGATATTTGGCAGTATCAAAGCCCCCAGAACCAATGCGCTGCAGCCACAGCCGCTTCCTCCTGCATGGGTATCCTGTCTGCCGCTGTCATAGATCTCCATGCCGCAGTCCATTAAAAGTTCTTCTGCTTCCAATCCTTCATTTCGAAGAAGATCCGCTAAAGCCTGTTTTCCAATTTTCCCCAGATCTCCAGTGATGATCTTGTCATACCACCCGTTTTCCAGCTGTGCTTTTGTGATCTCCAGATCTTTTAAATTCTGCATCACCGTATGAAAAGCTGCCGGTGCCATGGCAGCTCCCATATTCATGGAGTCTCTCACCCCGGCATCTACTACCTGGCCGGTGGTAATCCCTGCGATCTGGGCGATTCCTTTTTCTCCATGCTTTCCCACTACGGCCGCCCCGCAGCCTGTTACAGTCCAGGTAGCTGATTTAGGCCGCTGGTTTCCGTAAGCAAGAGGAAAACGGAATTCTTTTTCTGCTGTGGCAAAGTGACTGGAAGCCATGGCAAGCACATTTTTCCCATATCCAGCATTTACGGTCATTGCTCCAAGTCCTAATGCTTCTCCCATAGTAGAGCAGGCGCCATACAGTCCAAAAAGGGGGATCTTTAAGCTGCCAGTGCCAAAGGAGGTAGCAATCAGCTGGCCTAAAAGATCACCTGCAAAGCAGTAATCCATTTTCTGTTCTGAAAGATACGCCTTCGCCATTGCCATTCTGGCCGCCTTTTCCTGCATGGCACTTTCCGCCTCTTCCCAGTTCTCCCTTCCCATTTTATCATCCTGCTCTACTGCATCAAACAAGGTTCCCAAAGGGCCTTCTCCTTCTTTTGTACCTGCTACAGAGGCAATACTTTTGATTACCGGAGGATGTTCAAATAAAATACTGGCTCTTCCTCTTTTCTGTTCCATACGATTTCCAGCCTTTCTCATTTACATTTGATTTATCTTTAGCATGGCTGTTTCAGGGCAAAAATA
>JBNMGK010000294.1:0-3805 GCA_050872205.1 Enterocloster sp. | reverse complement strand
CACCTGCCACTTCCAGCGTTTCTTCCCCGGTTATCATGGAACAGGGGATATTTTCGCCATTTAGCCGGTCATAAACCTCCAGTGCCGGAAGTCTTAGTGGACCGAAATAGGCACCGTGGGAAGCTGTTTTTAACCGCTCTAGGGCATCGTGGGTCTTTCCGCTGTTAGTAGGGCCGATATGAAGGATAAAACGACGCTTCATGGCCCTGGTTTCCGGATACTCGTCTTCCGGGCGGCGCTTCACAGATTCCCTGATCCCTTTTTTAATAGTCTTTGGAAGATAGAACAGCTGATAGGCACGCTCTAAGGAGTTGGTAAGAAGGTAGCGGCGGATGCCCTGCATTTTTAATACATGCTCCAGCTCTTCTTCTGACAGCTCCGGCAGATATTCCATATCTTTTGCTGCCAGCATTACACAGAAATCTTCCATTTTTTTCCAGTTTTCTCTTAACTGATCCAGGGCCGCACCTGGTTTTAAACGTTCTTCCTTGTGCATGAGATAGGCACACACTTTTGCAAACATGGCATGGATATCGTTTAATTCATTTGGTTTTTCCACCTCGTTTAAGGTCTCCTGGCTTAAACGGTTTAAGCGGTGTCTTAGGTCCGCGCCTGTCATGGAGCGGTATCTTTTGTTGGCTGTTCCAAAAAACAGCTCTTTATAATACTGCCCCAGATAGGCCAGACATTCTTCTTTTATTTCCATGGATGTTCTTGTCCTCTTTCATCAGAGATTTCATTACCCGCTAAAGGGGCTGCTGCAAAATTTTAAGGCATCCTGCAGCAGCCCCTTATATTTTATGGTCTTACCTTTCAGCTGACGGATCCAGTGATCCCAACCGCTATTTCGTTAAACCATAGTGGTATCTACAAAATTTTCAAATCCTGTAATGCCAAAGCTTGCGCTGACACTGTTGATGCCTTCTACGATCTCTTCTCTGGAATAATTTGCCATGAAAAGTGTATCATCATCTAACTGGTTTAAATACATATAGAAAGTCAGTGCCATTTCCAGATGTTCTTTGTTATTATCATCCAGATCCTCGTAAAGCTGGTTTTCTGCTTCATTGATCTCACCTGCGTCTACCAGATCACGCAGCTTCCGGTAAATGCGGTCTGTATCGCTGTATTTGTCCTCTGTATCAGGGAGGGCATAATTGATCTCATTTTTCCCCAGTGCCAGTCTGGCAATGGCGCGAACTAAGTCGCTAATGGTCCGCATTACATAATCGTCCTGATATCCCATATCTGTTTCCCCTTTTATATTTATACTAACCTGTTTCTCTTCTCAGACTCAGGAAAAACAAATGCCGCCTGCGGCATCCCTTGTTTTTCTTCTGGGTCCATTAAAGTATAGATGATAGTTACTTTTCAGTCAAGGCAAAAGCATTTATAATAAGGGGTATCTGCAATCATTTGGAGGAGGTCGTGAACTTGAAAAAAATCTTTACTGCCAGTGTGGTCATGAGCATCCTTTCTGTTGTGTTAAGTCTTTGTGCCAGAAAGGTGACTGGCTTTGCCCAGGCTTATTCTGTGACTGTTTATCCTGTTTTGAAAGGAATATTTGCACGTATTTTCGGGATCTTTCCCTTTTCTGTATCTGAAGCTGGTCTCTATCTGCTTCTGCTCTTCTGTATTTTCGCTGTGGTTAAATGGTTTAAAAAGCCATTGTATCTGTTAAATGGGGCATTTTTTACAGCTTCTCTTCTGTTTTTCCTGTTTACTGTCAACTGCGGCATTAATTATTACAGGAACTCTTTTTCCTATGAGGCGGGTTTTGTGATCCAGTCTCATTCTACAGATGAGCTTTATGCCCTTTGCAGCGATCTGGTGGAAAAGGTAAATGAAAATGTACCAAATGGATCAGATACAGCGGACACAGACCGGCGGGATGCCGGAGCTTTCTCTTATTTTCAAAATTTTTTCTATCTTCAGAAAATGGGAAAAGAGGGCCAGAAAGCCATGAAAGGACTGGCAGATCAATATCCCCAGTTTAGCGGCTGGTATCCATATCCCAAGCCTTTGATCAATCCAAGGCTTTTATCCGTCCAGCAGCTGACCGGCGTCTACTCTCCTTTTACTGTAGAAGCAAACTATAACAGCGAAATACCCGCCTACAATATTCCACATACTATCTGCCATGAACTGTCCCATTTAAAAGGCTATATGCGGGAAGATGAGGCAAATTTTATCGGATATCTGGCCTGCATCGGCTCAGAAAATAAGGAATTTCGCTATAGCGGATATCTCACTGGCTGGGTGTATGCGGGAAATGCTCTGGCAAAAGTGGATTATGACCGTTTTATTGAACTTTATAGAAAATTAGATGAAAAGGCCAAAAATGATCTGGAAGAAAATAATATTTTCTGGGACCGTTTTGAAGGAAAAGCCGCAGAGGTGTCTACAAAAGTAAATGATACATATTTAAAAGCCCATAGCCAGACAGATGGTGTCTTAAGCTATGGGCGTATGGTTGATCTTATGCTTGCGGCGTCGCCTCAGAAGCCGTAGCCTTCTTCCATGCATACCGTTCTTCCAAAATCGTATCCTCTGGAAGCAGCAGATAATTATTATCCCGGTCTGCGTCATTGATCATGGAATTTAATTCTCTTAGCAGATAACTGTCTGGAAGATTCCGCTCCCACCAGGTATAGCCTTCTGAAATTCTCACCCCTTTGGCATCGATCTTACGGCCTGCGTAGTAATCAATATATACATCTGCGTAGGTCACTGCCATAGAGCGTTTTACATCACTTCCTACATTTCGCACTACACCGCCGATCTGATCCGCGATCAGCTTCTGAATGTATTTTTCGGACCATGTTTCAAAGTCCAGAAGATTGGTATCTTCCTGTTCTGTGCGTTTTGCCCAGGCAGACACATCCACAGACTCAGTGGAATATTCCATGCTTCCGTCTTCTTTCCACTGCAGAACGCCATACTGACAGGGCGGGATGCTCATAGCATCGGTAATGATCTCCTGGATACCATAGGCATCATCTGCCACTCCTGGTTCTGCCTTGTGCTTGCGGATCCTCTGTACATGAAGATGACCGCTTAAAAACAGAGGGATCTTGTATTTCTGGAGCAGGTCGATCACTTCTCCGTTGTTTTCCATGGCACACTGGGTGGTATACATACGGCTCTGTGCCAGCAGGTTGTGCTGGGCAATAGGCAGTATCTGCATCCCGTCTTCCTGTGCCTTTTTTAACTGCTCATCCATCCATACCAGGGTCTCTGCCTTGATCCGGCCTTCTACCATGTTTTTAGGCTCATACTGGCAGGAATCTAACATCAACAGGCGGTTTCTCTCATCCAGCTGGTAAACATAGCTTAAAGAAGCACTGTCTCTGCTGATAGCCTGATCATAGCCGTACATATGGTAAATATCATAAAATTCTTCCGGTGTAACACTGTCTGTGGAGGTTTTCTCATCTCCAAAATAAACAGCAGCATTGGGATTGTTGATATCATGATTTCCAGGAATGATCAGCACGGGAATTCCGGCATCCTGGACTTTGTGAAGCTTCTCTGCCAGTTCCTTATGATTGATCTTTTCCCCATTCATGGTAATATCACCGCTGAGTACCAGTGCTGTAGGCTTTTCGGCGATCACCTGATCCATAAATGCATCTAACAGCTGGGGAAGATATTTTACTACCTTGCCATCGCAGCGGTCTACAAAAAACTGGAAGGCTGCTCCGTCATCCTCTGCATCTGCGCTCTGGTAATGAACATCTGTTGCCTGGATGATCTTTGGGGGCGTATAAGGCAGTTCTTCAGGAATAGCAGGCCAGACCTGCTT